>JASLAV010000309.1 GCA_030146905.1 Lentzea sp.
CCACGCGCGTGACCTCGTCGCCGAACGCGCGCAGCGTGTCGACCATGCCGTTCAGGGTCTCGGCCAGTGCCGCGACCTCGCCCTTGGCCTCGACGGTGATCTTCTTCGAGAGGTCGCCGTTCGCGACGGCGGTGGCGACGGGGGCGATGTTGCGGACCTGGTTGGGCAGGTTGTCCGCCATCAGGTTGACGTTGTCGGTCAGGTCCATCCACGTGCCGGCGACGCCCTGCACGCGCGCCTGGCCGCCCAGGCGGCCGTCCGTGCCGACCTCGCGCGCGACGCGGGTGACCTCCTCCGCGAACGACGACAGCTGGTCGACCATCGTGTTCAGCGTGGACTTGAGCTCCAGTATCTCGCCGCGCGCGTCGACGGTGATCTTCTGCGACAGGTCGCCGTTCGCCACCGCCGTCGCGACGTGCGCGATGTTGCGGACCTGGTTGGTCAGGTTGTTCGCCATGAAGTTGACGTTGTCGGTGAGGTCGCGCCAGGTGCCGGCCACGCCGGGCACCGTCGCCTGACCGCCCAGCCTGCCCTCGGTGCCGACCTCGCGGGCGACGCGCGTGGCCTCGTCGGCGAACGCGCTGAGCTGGTCGACCATCGTGTTGATCGTGGTCTTGAGCTCGAGGATCTCGCCGCGGGCGTCGATCGTGATCTTCTGGGTCAGGTCGCCGCGCGCGATGGCGGTGGTGACCTGGGCGATGTTGCGGACCTGGGTCGTCAGGTTGTTCGCCATGACGTTGACCGACTCGGTGAGGTCGCGCCACGTACCGGCGACGCCCGGCACCTGCGCCTGACCGCCCAGCCTGCCGTCGGAGCCGACCTCGCGGGCGACGCGGGTGACCTCGTCGGCGAACGCGCTGAGCTGGTCGACCATCGTGTTGATCGTGGACTTGAGCTCCAGTATCTCGCCGCGCGCGTCGACGGTGATCTTCTGGGTCAGGTCGCCCTGCGCGACGGCGGTGGTGACCTGGGCGATGTTGCGGACCTGGGTCGTCAGGTTCTCCGCCATGAAGTTCACGTTGTCGGTCAGGTCGCGCCAGGTGCCGGCGACGCCGGGGACCTTCGCCTGGCCGCCGAGCTTGCCGTCCGTGCCGACCTCGCGCGCGACGCGGGTGACCTCGTCCGCGAACGACGACAGCTGGTCGACCATCGTGTTCAGCGTGTTCTTCAGCTCCAGCATCTCGCCGGAGACGTCGACCGTGATCTTCTGCGTCAGGTCGCCGTTCGCCACCGCGGTCGCGACCTGGGCGATGTTGCGGACCTGGTTGGTCAGGTTGTTCGCCATCGAGTTGACGTTGTCGGTGAGGTCGCGCCAGGTGCCGGCGACGCCGGGGACCTTCGCCTGGCCGCCCAGCCTGCCGTCCGTGCCGACCTCGCGCGCGACGCGCGTGACCTCGTCCGCGAACGACGACAGCTGGTCCACCAGGCCGTTCACCGTCGACCCGAGCGTGGCGAACTCGCCGCGCAGCGTCTGGTCGGACATGCGCTTGGTCAGGTCGCCCTCCGCGACGGCGGCGAGCACGCGGCTCAGCTCCGTCGTCGGCCGCATCAGGTCCTCGACCAGACCGTTCACCGAGTCCGCGATCAGCGACCAGCCACCGGCGGTGCCGGCGGGCGCCACCCGTTCGGTGAGCCTGCCCTCCTGGCCGACGGCCTGCCGGACCCTGCCCAGCTCACCGGCGAGCCACTGGTTGCGCTCCGCGATCTCGTTGAACACGTCCGCGAGCGCGGAGACCGGCCCGTTCCCCGGCACGACCAGCCTGCGGCGGAAGTTGCCGTCACGCAGGTCCTTCATCGCCGAGAGGACCCTGTCGAGGGTCGCGTCCGTCTCTTCGCTGGCCGTGGTCACTCCAAGCCTCCGTGCCTCGGTGGTCGCAGCCAAGCCTGCCACGTTAGGTTGGGAGCGAGGTAACTTGATGCCGCGATGCACGCCAACGACCCGCAGGAGGCCGTGATGGACCGGCCCGCTGCGCAGGACAAAAGCGGATGAGCAGCGCCGTGGGCATCGACCTGGACGGCTGGCAACGCCTGGTGGACGGGCTGCGCGAAGCCGTTCTCGTCGTGGACCCCACCGGTGTGGTGCGCGTCCGCAACGCCGCGGCGGCCGAGCGGTTCCCGCGGCTGTTCCCCGGCGAGCACTTCGACGTGCACGTCGCGGGACGGCAGCACGACCTCGGCGACGGCTGGAGCGCCTGGTACTTCACCGACTCCTCGCTCGACCACGCCCACCTGCGGCTAGCGAGCGGTACGTCGCGCGAGGCCACGCTGAAGACCATCGTGCAGCTCGCGGCGGAGCTGCTGGGGGAGCACTGCGTCGCCGTGGTGCCCGCCACGCGCGACCGCCTGGAGTGGTGGCGGTGCGGCGGTGGCGAACCCACGGTCACCCGCACGCCCAGACGGGCCTCCGCGATCACCGAGGTGCTGACGGGCACGTCGACTTTGACGAAGATCACCTCTTTGGGTGACGGCAGCTGGGGAGTGCCGGAGGACTTCGGCTGCGCGCTGGCCGTCCCGCTGGGAGTCGGCGGTGCCCTGGTCGTGCTGCGGCGCGGTGACTTCGCGCCGAACGACGTCGAGCGCATCCGGCTGTTCGGCAAGCACGCCGCTGCGGCGCTGGAGTCGTCGTCGAAGCTGACCGAGCAGCAGCGGACGATCGAGGTCCTGCGTTCGGCGCTGCTGCCGTTGCCGCTGCCGGAGGTCCGCGGCGTGTCGCTGGCCTCGGTGTTCATCCCCGCCCACCAGCGCGCGCTGGTCGGCGGCGACTTCTACGACGTGCACCCGCGCACCGACGGCTCCGCGACGTTCGCGCTGGGCGACGTCTGCGGCCACGGCCTGGAAGCGGCGGTCCACAGCGGACGGGTGCGGCAGTCGCTGCAGGCGTTGTCGCTCGTCGAGACGAACCCGGTGCGGCTGCTGCACCTGCTGAACACGTCGTTGCGCGCCACCGGCTCCAAGCTCTTCACCACGATCGTCGTGGGCGAGCTGGTCCCGCTGGCCGCCGGCGGAGCGCGCCTGTCGCTGGCCTCGGGCGGTCACCCCGCGCCGCTGATCCTGCGCGCGGACGGGACCGTGCAGGACGTGAGCGCGCCGGGTGCGATCGTCGGGATCCTGTCGGACGTCCGGTTCTCCGGCGAGCAGATCACGCTGGCACCTGGCGACACGCTGGTGCTGTACTCCGACGGCTTCACCGAGGCCCGCGCGCACACCAACCGCACGGAGCTGTTCGGCGAGCAGCGGCTGCGGGCCGTGCTGCAGGAGTGCGAGGGGCTGCCGGCGGAGGACATCGCACGCCGCTGCGAGGAGGCCGTGCTCAAGTGGCTGGACCGCGACGACCACGACGACCTCGCCCTGCTGGCCGTCCAGGCGGTGTGATCGGGACCTGTGAACGAATTTCCCGGTACAAGGGTTCACCGGCCGTTCGTTTCCCAGGACAGCTTGACCGGTTGAGATCTGCGCATGTCCCACTCACACGGTCACCCGCACGGTGATCACACGCACCACCACGAGGTCGAGCCGGTCGAAGGCAGCTGGCTCGACCCCGAGGACGACCGCCCGTCGTCGGTCGAACGCCGCAGGTTCCTGGCCGGCCTGGGCATCGCGGCCGGCACCGTCGGTGTGGCCGCCGCCGCGGGCACCGGCACGGCGCAGGCGCACGTCCCCGTCAACCCGTGGGGCGGCGGTGACCGCTGGTACGCCGGCGACCACCACATCCACACGCACTACTCCGACGACGGCCAGTACACGGTCGAGCAGCAGGTCGTGAAGGCCCGCGAGTTCGGCCTCGACTGGGTCGTGATCACCGACCACGGCGGCCCCGCGCACCAGAAGTTCTCGATCGACAAGGTCGCGCCGGACATCGAACGCACCCGTCGCAACCAGCGCGACGTGCTGGTCTACCAGGGCCTGGAGTGGAACATCCCCGGCGCGGAGCACGCCACCGTGTTCGTGCCGCCCGGCAAGCACGCCGTCGACATCCTCAAGGCCTTCGAGCTCTCCTACGACGGCCGCATCGCCGGCAACGACGAACCGCGCGCACTGGCCGCCCTGCGGTACCTGGAGGCGCAGGTCCTCTCGGGACGGACCGAGATCGCGCTGATGTTCGCCAACCACCCGGCCCGGCGCGGCGTGGACAGCCCGCACGAGCTGCGCGGCTGGCGCGACGCGGCCCCCGGCGTCGCGGTCGGCATGGAGGGCGCCCCCGGCCACCAGGCCGCGGGCATGCCCAAGTCCGCGGGCGGCTCCGGCCGTGCGCGCGGCTACTACGACATCGCCGCGCCGCTGCCGGAGTCGTTCCCCGGCTACCCGATGGAGGCCTACCGCACCCACGGCGGCTTCGACTGGATGACCGCGAAGGTCGGCGGCCTGTGGGACTCGATGCTGGCCGAGGGCAGGCCGTGGTGGATCACCGCGAACTCGGACGTGCACCAGGTCTTCGGCGACACCCTGACGCCGGGCAAGCAGGACTACGCCACGACGGGCTCGAAGGGCGCGCCGATCGACTCGGGCGTCAAGCAGACCGGGTACGGCGACTTCTTCCCCGGCCAGTACGGCGCTAACGTCGTGGGCGCCCGTTCACGGTCCTACGTGGACGTCATGCGCGGCCTGCAGTCCGGCAAGGTCCTGACGGTGCACGGCCGCCTGGTCGACGGCCTGGAGCTGCGCGTGCGCTCACGTGACGACCTGCGTGGCGTGACGCTGGGCGGCAGGACCTTCGTGCGCCGCGGCGGCGACGTCGAGGTGACCATCGAGATCGACCGCGCGTCCGGCCCGAACTGGTCGGGAGCGGTGCCCGTGCTGGCCAAGGTCGACCTGATCTCGGGCCCGGTGACCGGTCCCTCCGCCGACCGCGACGTGTTCTCGGCGCCGGAGACGGTCGTCACCAAGACCTTCGAGGTGCCGCGCAAGGGCAAGATCCGGTTCACGCACACGTTCAAGGGCGTCGAGCGGTCGTTCTACCTGCGTTTGCGCGGCAGCGACGGCAAGCGCCTGACCTCCGCCGGTGACCCGGTGATCGACGAGATCGCGAACTCGGACCCGTGGGAAGACCTCTGGTTCTACGCCAACCCGGTGTTCGTCGACGTGATCTGAGTGCCGATGACCGACAGCAGCCGCAGCTTCTCGTAGCTCTCACTGCCCGGGGTGGCGGTGTAGACGAGCAGGTAGTGGGACTGGAAGGGGTCGAGCAGCGTCTGGCACTGCAGTTCCAGCGATCCGAGCGAGGGGTGGACGTAGCGCTTGACCTCGTTCGGGCGGATGCCGACCTCGTGCGCGTCCCACACGGCACGGAACTCCTCGCTCCGTGCCAGGAGCAGGTCGGCGTAGTGGGCGGCGCGGGAACCAGGCCCGCGCCGCGTCACGGCCTCGCGCAGGCCGGAGGCGAACATCCGGCCCATGAAGTCGTGGTCGGCGGGTTCGTACAACGCGCGTGAGGCCGGGTCGGTGAACCACCGGTAGCCGATGCTGCGGGCCGGACCGGTGAACCGCGTCGTGTCACCGGTGAGCGCGACCCCCAGCGGCGTCTGGCGCAAGGTCTCGCCGAGCTCGGTGACGATCTCGGCCGGGGTGTCGTGCAGGCGGTCGAAGATGCGCGCGAGGCCGGGCGTGACATGGTCTCCGCCCCAGCCGCGGGCGGGCGCGCCGTGCCCGGCGAGCCGGAACAGGTGGTCGCGCTCGTCCAGCGACAGGTGCAGGCCCTGGGCGATCGCGGCGATCATCTCCGGGGACGGATGTGGCCCGCGTTCCTGTTCCAGGCGCGCGTAGTAGTCGGTGGACATGTTGCACAGCGCGGCCACCTCCTCGCGCCGCAGACCGCTGGTCCTGCGCCGAGGTCCGCGCGGCAGCCCGATGTCCTCCGGCTGCAGCGCCTCCCTGCGCAGCCGCAGGAACGCCGCCAGTCCCGCTCTGTCGATCGCCACGTGTCCTTTCTAACGCCGGTGCGCCGCCGCAGCCACGGATCGTCAGGTCCTGGATGAGCGCCGGCACGTCCGGCCACTGTGGGGACAACACCACGACGAACAGGGGAGTGCCCGATGGCCAGCAGGAAGTTCGACGTCGAGATTCCGGACCTGTCCGGCAGACGAGCCGTCGTCACCGGCGCCAGCGACGGGGTGGGACTCGGCATCGCACGCCGGCTGGCCGCGGCCGGTGCCGAGGTCGTCATGCCGGTGCGCAACCCCGCCAAGGGCGCCGCGGCCGTCGCCGCGATCCGCCGCGAGGTCCCCGGAGCCGAGGTGTCCCTGCGCGAGCTCGACCTGTCGTCGTTGCGCTCGGTCGCCTCGTTGAGCTCCGCACTGCTGCGGGAGGACAAGCCCGTCCACATCCTCGTCAACAACGCGGGCGTCATGACCCCGCCCGAACGGCAGACCACCGCGGACGGGTTCGAGCTGCAGTTCGGCACCAACCACCTCGGCCACGTCGCCCTGGTCATGGGCCTGCTGCCGCTGCTGAAGGCCTGCCGCGCCCGCGTCACGTCGCAGATCAGCATCGCCGCGAACCAGAACGCCATCAACTGGGACGACCTCAACTGGGAACGCTCGTACAACGGCCAGAAGGCCTACAGCCAGTCGAAGATCGCCCTCGGCCTGTTCGGGCTGGAGCTCGCCCGGCGCAGTGCCGCGGAGGGCTGGGGCATCACGAGCACCCTCTCCCACCCCGGGATCGCGCCCACCAGCCTGCTCGCCGCCCGGCCGGAGATCACCCGTGCCTCCGACACCCTCGGGGTGCGGCTGATCCGCCTCATGTCGGCTCTCGGGGTCGTCGTGGGCACCGTCGAGTCGGCCCGGCTCCCGGCTGTTCTGGCCGCGACGTCTCCCGAGCCCGGTGTCTTCTACGGGCCGAGTGGACCCGCTCACCTCGGCGGGCCGCCCGCTGAGCAGGAGCTCTACAGCCGGTTGCGCAGCACGGAGGAGGCCCGGCGCGTGTGGGAGGTGTCAGAGGAGCTCGTCGCCACCGGACTCCGCACCGGCGGCTGGACTAGCGCACACCGTGCGGGCGGAACTGGACGCTGATGCGCGGTCCCACGACCTTCGACGTCTTCGGGATGGCGTGCTCCCACGTCCGCTGGCACGACCCGCCCATCACCAGCAGGTCCCCGTGGCCCAACGCGTATCGGTGCGTTTCACCGCCCCCACGCGGTCGCAGCAGCAGAGAACGCGGTGTCCCGACGGACAGGATCGCGACCATCGTGTCCTCGGTCTGCCCGCGGCCGATCGTGTCGCCGTGCCACGCCACCGAGTCGCGCCCGTCGCGGTAGTAGCAGAGCCCTGCGGTGGTGAAGGGCTCGCCCAGTTCGTCCAGGTAGTGCCTGGAGAGCATCGAACGCGCGGAAGTCAGCACGTCGGACGGCAGCGCGCCGGAGTAGAAGCAGAGCAGGCGCGGCACGTCGACCACGGTGTCGTACATCTGGCGGCGTTCTGCGCGCCACGGCACCCGGTCGACCAGCTCGTCGAACACGGCGTCGGCGCCGGACAGCCAGCCCGGCTGCACGTCGACCCACGCGC
>JASLAV010000417.1 GCA_030146905.1 Lentzea sp.
CCCGATGGACTTCCAGAACCCCACGGGCACGCAGCGCGCGCGGTACACCGGTCCCCACAGGACGAACGGGAGCAGACCGAACGCGCCGTAGACGGTGAACAGGATCCAGGCGCCGTCGAAGAACCACGTCACCACTTCGGATGGCGACACCACGAACCGGTAGGCCATCAGCGCCATCGGGATCGGGTAGATCAGAGTGCCGAGCAACTGCATCCACGGTTGCGCGAGGTAGTACATCATCTCGGCAGCACCGAGGGTCGTCAGGTGCTCGGAGTCCCAGATGCGCCGCAGGTACCGCATGCACTGCATGGTCCCCTGGCCCCAGCGGGTGCGTTGCGCGAGGAACCGCCGCAACGAGTACAGCGCTTCCTGGTTCACGTGCGTGTCCAGCGTGAACCCGGTGTGCCAGCCGGCGGTCAGCAGGTGCACGCCGAGCTCGAAGTCCTCCAGCAGCGAACCGCGCCAGGGACTTCCCCCCGTCCCGGCGATGGAGTCCAAAGCGGACAGACGGGTGAACTGGCCGTTGCCGCCCATGGAGATCGTGCCGGTCGCGCCGCGCGACATCTGGATCGCCGCGATGGCGGTGCGGAACTCCAGGTCCTGCATCCGCACGAGCCCGGCGCCGAACGCGCGCCGCCACCGCGAGACCCCCGGCTGCCGCAGGCCGGCGTTGATCATCCGCACGTCCACCTGCACGGCGCCGATGCGCGGGTTGCCGAAGAGGTGGGCCGCCGCGCACACCTCCAGGCAGTTCGGGGCGGGCCTGCCGTCCGCGTCCACCACGACGACGATCGCGCGGTCGGTGTCCGCGCGCCGGCCCAGCCACAGCTTGAGCGTCCGGTAGGCGTCGTTCAGCGCGTTGCCCTTGCCGGTGCGGGCGTACGGGCGCTGGCGTTCCACGAGGTGGATCTGCGGGTCCTTGACACCCCCGTTGCGCTTGAGCGTCCGCACCACTCCGGCGGTGCGGTCGTCGGAGTCGTCGTCGATGACCCACACGTGCGCGATGGGGAACGTCCCCCGCAGGTACCGGATCGTGTCGCCGATGACGGCCTCCTCGTCGCGGCACGGCACGAAGAAGTGCCACTCCAACGTCTCCGGGTCACCGGTCGGAGCCGGTGTGCGCCGCAGGTACGGCACCACGATCACGAACACGTACGTCACGAAGGCGACGCTCATGGTGAGAGCGAGCGCCTGCGTGAACCCGAGGACCAGTTCGAGGCTCACTTGCGCGTGGCCAGCCAGACGAACGCGACCAACGCCGCCGCGCCACCGAACACGCTGACCATCGAACCGAGCAGCGTGTGACCCCAGTGGTAGCCGGTGTCGACGCCCAGCCAGTTCACCAGCCCCACCAGCGTGAGCACGCGGAACTGGTTGACGACCACGACCGCGAGAGCCGCGATCCCCAGCGCGAACAGCACGCGCGACTGGATGCGCGGGCGCAGCGCGATCATCACCGCGCCGACCACGATCAGCGGCAGCACCAGGAACGCGGAGGTGCACTCCGGCGTCATCCGCAGTCCCAGCGGCGTGTCCGAGCCCAGTCCGAAGTAGACGGTCTGGCGGTCGGGTACCACGTGCACGCCGTAGGAGCTGACGACGCGGAGGACGGCGCCGGACAGCGAGATCTCCGCGGTGCGGTACAGGCGGTGTGCGAACACGAGGCCCGCGGCAGTGGCGAGCAGGGCGACCACCGTCACCCGGCTCGGGAATGCGGTGCGGCGCAGGGCAAGCGTCACCCGAGGATCCTTTCCACCGATGAGGGAGCGCCCAGATGGGCTATCTGACGTTCCATCGGTAGACGGAACGTCAGTCCTCACCCCCGGATCGGGTGACGTCGTGACCGGAAATTGATCAAAAAACCCACCATGCGTGGCACCGATTGGGCGAGTCGAGTGGTCGTGTCCCCCGATACGGGGAGTAACCCTCAGTTCCCCCGAAAGAAAGCCGATGCCGGTAATTGCCCCCGGAAAGCGTGAAACCACATCGGTATCGGCGTGCCCTGGGGCCGGAGGAATCAAGGGAAGGAGTTTCATGCGTGTCCGAATGACGGGACTGGCTGGAGTCATCGCGATTGCCGCACTCCTGGTCGGTGCCGCACCTGCTTCGGCCGCTCCGGGGGACGCCTCGGCCTACGGTGCGAGGCTCCACGTGACGCTGCTCGGCAGCCCCGCTGTCACCGCGGAGCCGTTCGCCGCCGCCGACGCGAACGGGAAGACGCAGAACACGTTCGCCGGCGTCGACCTCACCGGGATCCTGAAGACCGGTGTCGTCAACGCCTCCGCGTCGCGTGACGAGAAGTCCGGCGGCGTGCACTCGCGGGCGAGCACCGCGGACGTCCGGGTCGACCTGCTGTCCAAGGTCACCGGCAAGATCTCCGCCACCCTCGTGGAGGCGGAGTGCTCGGCGACCCAGAAGGGGCTCACCGGCAAGTCGAAGCTCGCCGGCGTCAACCTCGGCAAGCTCGGCCAGGTCGACACCGACCCTGCGCCGAACACCAAGCTCGACGTGCAGCTCGCCGGCGTCAAGATCGCCGAGGTCGTCCTCAACGAGCAGGTCAGGAACAACGACGGCAGCCTCACCGTGAACGCCGTCCACATCAGGCTGCTGCAGGGCGTGCTCGGCTCCATCGGCACCGGTGACGTGATCATCTCGTCCGCCACCTGCGGTCCCGCCGGCCTGCCCATCCCGATGGCGTCGGGGGCGGGCCTGTGGATCGGCCTCGGCCTGCTCGGTGTCGTCGCCGCTCCTGTCGCGTTCGTGGCGCTGCGCCGTCGCGCGTCGCTCGCCGCGGCCTGATCGAGGAGAGCGGCAGATGTACAAGGTCCCCGGTACCGGCATCGGTGTCGGCACGGGCGTGGGTGCCCTCGCGGTCACCGGCGCGGACGTGACGTGGTGGATCGCCGCGGGAATCGTGCTCCTGGTCGCGGGCGCGTTCCTCGCGCACTCGGCGCGGAGGAGGCGCGGCCTACGGACGGCGCCGGTCCCCGCCAGGCACAGACCGGATCGCACCGGCTGACACCGGTCCGCCTGGGAACGCCCCCGCTCCCAGGCGGACCTCCCCGAGCACGCAAGGAGAGGACAACGGTGAGCAAAGAGGTTCTGCTGGTGGCCGGCACGAGGCCGGAAGCCGTGAAGATCGCCCCGGTCGCCATCGCGTTGCGGGGGCACCCCGGCCTCCGCCCCACGATCGTCCACAGCGGACAGCACGCCGGGATGGTCGAGCAGGCGCTGGCCGCCTTCGACCTGGCTCCGGACCTGCGGCTGGACGTGCCCCGCGACACCGGTGCGCAGGCCGAGCTGGTCTCCCGGCTGCTGCCCGAGTTCGACGCCGTGCTGGCCGACCGCCACCCCGCGGTCACGCTCGTGCAGGGCGACACCACGACGTCACTGGCCGCGGCGCTCGCCTCGTACTGGCGCGGCATCCCCGTGGCCCACCTCGAAGCCGGTCTGCGGACCGGTGACCTGTACGGCCCGTTCCCCGAGGAGGGGAACCGGCAGATGATCTCCCGCATCACCTCGCTGCACCTCGCGCCGACGGACGACGCCGCGAACGCCCTGACCGGTGAGTCCCTGCCGGACAGCCACATCGTCGTCACCGGCAACACCGTCGTGGACGCCGTGCAGCGCGTCGCGTCCGCCGACCTGCCCGCGTCCAGCCAGGACGTCGTCGCGCTCGAACGCCGCCTGGACGCCACCGGCGGCAGGCTCATGCTCGTCACCGTGCACCGCCGTGAGTCGTGGGGCCGCCCGCTCATGCGCGTGCTGAACGCCGTGCGCGCCATCGCCGACCGCCACCCCGACCTGCACGTCCTGGTCCCCGCGCACCCGAACCCCGGTGTGCGCGAACAGGTCGTGTCGTCACTGGCCGACCACGAGCGCGTGGTCGTCACCGACCCGCTGGACTACCCGGACCTGGTGCGCGTGCTGCGGCGGTCGGCACTGGTGCTCACCGACTCCGGCGGCATCCAGGAGGAGGCGCCGACGTTCGGCGTGCCGGTGCTGGTGCTGCGGGAGACCACCGAACGCATGCTCGCCGTCGACGCCGGGTGCGCCTGGCTCGTCGGCACGGACACCACCCGCATCCTCGCCGAGGCGGGATGGGTGCTCGGCTCCCGGCTGCGGCTTCCGCTGGGGCGCAACCCGTTCGGCGACGGGCGTGCCGCCGTCCGGGTCTGCTCCGCGCTGGAGAGGCTGGCAGGCCTGCCGACCGCTCTGCCGCGCCGGGAGCCGTTCGCCACCCTGGTGGGAGTTCGATGAAAGTCACTCGATCGTGTAATCGCGATTTCTCAAACGGGTGATAAGGAACGCGGCCCTTTCCTGGCCGCCATTCCGCACAACCATCATCAGGTGGTGGGAATTCAAGCCATAGGGGAGAGGGCACCAGTGAGCAAGAGCCTGATCGCCGGGGCGGTGGTCGCGCTGACGTTCGCGACAGCGACCCCCGCACTCGCGGCCAATCCACCCGGCACCGCGTCCGCGGGATCCGCGGACTTCGCGAAGGCGTCCCAGACCTTCAAGGTCGAGCCGCTCGCGGTGTGCAACGTGAACCCGGACGCGGCGGGCACGGTCACCGGGTCCAGCCCCGCCGTGAGCAGGACGGGGCTCAAGATCGGTGAGACGAGCTCGTCCTGCACCACCGAGGTCGTGAACCCCGACGAGTTCCTGACGAAGACCAGGTCCGTCGCCAGGGGCACCGCCTTCGAGCTGTCCGCGCTCACCGGGCAGAAGGGGCCCCGGCTCAAGATCGCCGAGTGGATGGTCGCCTGCGACGCCGACGACAAGGGCACGCAGGCGGGCTGGGAGCTCAAGGGCCTGTCGGGCTGGGCAGGGCTGCCGGAGCAGATCCCTGCCGGGTACGTGCACGACATCAAGGCGAGCAACGGAACCGTTCTCGCCAAGGCCAAGTTCACCGACACGGTGTTGCCGGAGCCGAACGACGGCGGTCTCGCCATGACCCTGCTGAGGATCACGTTCGAGCCGCCGTCCGGCTACACGGGCAGCATCACCATCGGCTCGGTCGCCTGCGCGCCGACGCCTTAGGCGACAACGACACCCGCGGCGACCAGTTCGTCCACGGCGGCGTCGCGGGTCGTCGTGGCGACGGCCGCCGTGAGGTCGACGAGCACCCTCGTGCGGAAGCCCTGCCGGTGCGCGTCGAGGGCCGTGGCGCGCACGCAGTGGTCGGTCGCGATGCCCACGACGTCCACCTCGGTCACACCCTTGCCCGTCAGCCACCCCGCGAGGTCGTTCTCCGCCTCGAAACCCGAGTAGGCGGCGGCGTACCGGCCCTTCGAGAAGACCTGCTCGATGCCCGACACGTCGAGCTCCGGGTGGAACGACGCACCGGGCGATCCCGCCACGCAGTGCACCGGCCACGAGTCGATGAAGTCCGGCGTCAGCGAGAAGTGCGGGCCGGGGTCGACGTGGTAGTCCCGCGTCGCCACCACGTGGTCGTACGACGACGCGGCGATGTGCTGCGAGATGGCCGCCGCGACGGCGGCACCACCGGCGACGGCCAGGGAACCACCTTCGCAGAAGTCGTTCTGAACGTCGACGACGATCAGCGCCTTGGTCATGTCAGCCCTCCAGGTAGGTCGTCGGGATCGCGGGCTCGCCGCGCGAGAGCTTGAGGCCTTCCCACGGCACGCTGACGAGGGCCGCGCGCAGACGTTCGCGGCTCTCCTCCAGCGAGGGGACCTCGTCGGTGATCCGCCCGGCACGCATCAAGGGGATCTGCACGAGCCTGTCATGCTCGCCGAGCTCCGGTTCGGCCGACGCCTGGAAGACGACCTCCTCCAGCGCCGTGCCGGTGTCCTTGTGGCGCCGCAACGCCTTCTTCCACCCACCGCGCGACTGCTTGGACGTGCTGCGCTTCTCGACGTGCCTGCCGTCGACCTCGACCAGCTTGTAGACCATGCCCGCGGTCGGCGCGCCGGACCCGGTCACGACGGACGTGCCGACGCCGTAGGCGTCCACCGGTTCCGCGCGCAGGGCGGCGATCGCGTACTCGTCGAGGTCGCTGGACACGACGATGCGGGTGCCGCGGGCCCCCAGCGAGTCGAGCTGGTCGCGCGCCTGCCTGGCCATCACGCCGAGGTCGCCGGAGTCGATCCTGATCGCGCCGAGTTCCGGGCCCGCGACGGCGACGGCCGTCTTGATGCCCTCGGTGATGTCGTAGGTGTCGACCAGCAACGTCGTGCCGACTCCCAGCGCCTCGACCTGGCTGCGGAACGCCTCTTCCTCGGTGTCGTGCAGCAACGTGAACGCGTGCGCGCACGTGCCGGCCGTCGGGATGCCGTGCCGGCGGCCCGCTTCGAGGTTGGACGTCGCGTGGAAGCCCGCCAGGTACGCCGCGCGGGCGCTCGCCACGGCGGCTTCCTCGTGCGTGCGGCGGGAGCCCATCTCGATCATGTGACGGCCGTTGGCCGCGGTCACCATGCGAGCGGCCGCGGACGCGATCGCGCTGTCGTGGTTGAGGATCGAGAGCGCGAGGGTCTCCAGCACGACGCCCTCCGCGAACGACGCGCGGACCGTCAGCACCGGCGAACCCGGGAAGTAGAGCTCACCCTCGGGGTAGCCGTCGACCTCCCCGGAGAACCGGTAGCCCGCCAGCCATTCCAAAGTCGAATCGTCGACCACGGCGTTGCGGCGCAGCTGGTCGATCTCCTCCTCGCCGAAGCGGAAGTTCTCGATCGCTTCGAGCAGCCTGTTCACGCCGGCGACGACGCCGTAGCGGCGTCCGTCGGGCAGTCTGCGGGCGAAGACCTCGAACACGCACGGACGGTCACCAGCGCCGTCACGCAGCGCGGCCGCGAGCATGGTGAGCTCGTAGTGGTCTGTCAGCAACGCCGTCGAGTTCATGGTCACCAACCCTAAGCTCGCACCCGGTTTACCCGCATGCGGTCTCCGCCACTGCGGCGAACATGACACCATTGGCGGTATGACCACGCCCGTCGAACAGGAACGGACGCAGCCGGAGGCCATCGGCGAGGAGATCGCCGCGGAGGACAGGCCTTGGCAGACCGTGGTCTGGAACGACCCGGTCAACCTCATGTCGTACGTGACGTACGTGTTCCAGAAGTTGTTCGGCTTCAGCAGGGACAAGGCGACCAAGCTGATGCTCGACGTGCACCACAAGGGCAAGGCGATCGTGACATCGGGCACCAAGGACAAGGTGGAGGCCGACGTGGCGAAGCTCCACGCGGCAGGGCTCTGGGCGACCATGCAGCGGGCCTCGTGAAACGGTGGATCCGAGACGGTGACGTCGTCGTCGGCCGGCTGGACCAGCAGGAGGCCGCGGTCGTGCGCGGTCTGGTCAGCCAGATCCAGGACATGCTGCTGGCCAGGGCCGAGGAGTCGCCGCAGGACGAGCTCGCGGAGCTGACGGGCATCAGAACGGGCTCGTCGGAGGCTCCCGACGACCCGATCCTGGGCAGGCTGCTCCCCGACTTCCACCGGCTGGACGACGACGCGCCCGACCCCGACGAGGTCAACTCCGCCGGGGCGTTGCGCTCGCTGCACGAGCCGGAGCTGCTCGACCACAAGACCGGCGCGGCCGAGACGGTGCTGAAGACGTGCTCACCCGACGGCGGCGAGATCCGGCTGACGATCGGCGAGGCCGAGGCCTGGCTCTCGTCGTTGAACGACGTGCGTCTGGCACTCGGGACCGCGCTGGACGTGACCGAGGACATGCCGGACGAGCTGCCGCCGGAGGACCCGCGCTCGCCGCACCTCGGCGTCTACCACTGGCTCACCTGGGTGCAGGACACCCTGGTCGAGGCGATGATGCCGTGATCCCCGGCGTTCTCGTCGGTCACCACCACCGCGTCGAACCGGGCTGGGCCACGGGCACGACCGTGGTGCTGGTGCCCGAAGGCGCCGTCGGTGCGGTCGACGGGCGCGGCGGTGCGCCCGGCACTCGTGAGACCGACCTGCTGGACCCGGCGAACCTGGTCCAGGAGGTGCACGCGATCTGCCTCTCCGGCGGGTCCGCGTACGGGCTCGCGGCGGCCGACGGCGTGATGCGGTGGCTGTCGGAACGCTCGATCGGCTTCCGGGTGGGCGCCCAGCCGCACCACGTCGTGCCGATCGTGCCGGGAGCCGTGATCTTCGACCTGCCGATGTCGGAGTGGGGCAACCGGCCGGACGCGTCGTTCGGGTACGCGGCCTGCGAGGCGGCCTCCGCGGAGTTCGCGCTGGGCTGTGTCGGCGCGGGTGCCGGCGCGCGGGTCGGGTCGTTGAAGGGCGGCGTCGGCGTCGCCTCGACGACGGTCGGAGCCCACCGGGTCGGCGCGCTGGCCGTGGTGAACGCGGCGGGCGAGGTCGTCGACCGCGCTTCCGGTCTGCCGTGGCTGCCGTCGCTGGGCGTGTCCGCTGTCGCGTTGCCCGAACGCAAACCCGACGGCCTCAACACCACGATCGGCGTGGTCGCGGTGGACGCCGAGCTGTCCAAAGCGGAGTGCCAGCGGCTCGCGATGGCCGCGCAGGACGGCCTGGCCCGCGCGGTCCGGCCCGCGCACTCGATGTTCGACGGCGACACGGTGTTCGCGCTGGCCACCGGAGCCGTGCCGCTGGCGGAGCCGCGCGTGTTCGCGCTGGACGCGCTGTGCGCCGCCGCGGCCGACGTGTTCGCAGGGGCGGTGGTGTCCGGAGCGCGCGAGGCGACATCGCTGAACGGTGTGACTGCATTCCGCGACCTCTGAGTGGGTAACCCCCTCGCATGGCGGATGTCATCGATCAGGCAGCAGGTGTCGTGTCCGAGCTCGTCCCACCCGGCGTGGCCCGGCGTGAGGTCCCCGGCAGGGAGCTGGCGGTGGTCGCGCCCGCGGGGCTGTTCGCCGCGTCGTTCCTCGTGCCACCGGCGGTGGGGAAGGTGCTGATGAAGCTGGGCGTCGCCACCACGCCGTTCGCGGCATGGGCGGAGCTGACCGCGTGGCGCGGGCTCGACCAGGCACAACGGCGGCGCGGGGTGGCGTTGCTGGCCCTCTACCTCGTGGTGGTGCTCAGCAGGCGTCGATGAACGCCTTGAAGTTGCGGACGTTGCGTTCGACCTGCTCGCGCAGCGACTTCTCCAGCACCCTGCGACCGAGCTCGAGCAGCCCGGACAGCTCGAACTCGTTGTCGCACACCAGCAGCGTGTGCTCGTCGTCGACCACCGAGTACCGGTTGGTGATCGTGTGCACCATGCCGGTGGTCCGGTAGCGGGAGACCCGTTCGTCGGCGGTCGCCGACAGGACGGTCTCCTCCAGCGTGAACCTGCGGTACTTCAGCGTGGCCGTCGAGCCGGCCGCGCCGGGAGTGCCGTCATGCGAGGTGATGCTGACGAGGTCCGGCTGCCAGTGGCGCAGGTGGCCGGGGTCGGACGTGAGCGCCCGCACCTGGTCGATGGGCTTGTCGAGGACGACCTGCTCGGTGAACCTCATCCGAGCACCTCCGCCCACGCGTCGCTGATCTGCTGGGCCCGCACACCCGCCGCGACCAGGTCCTCCTGGGACGCGGCGGCGATCCAGTCCTTCGCGGCGCCGTCCGGCAGGTCGCCGGAGAGGAACCGCCCGAGCGCGTCGAGGCCCATCTCCCACCCCGCTCCGAGGCCCCACATGGTGGGCGAGGCGTTCGTGATGAGCTCACCCGGCACGGGGGAGTGCGACAGCGTCAGCACCGTGGAGTCGCCGTCGGCTTCGAGCCGGACGACCACCTCCGTGACGCCGCCGCCCATCTCCCAGGTCAGGCCGATCTGGCTGGGCCTGTCGCAGCGGACGACCTGGCCGCCCGCGTTGCCCTCCAGCTGGTAGCGGCCACCGGGCCGCAGGTCGCCGCTGATCGGCAGGAACCACCTGACCAGGCGTTCCGGGGTCGTGATGGCGTCCCAGACGTCCTCGCGATCGGCCTTGTAGTGCCGCCGGACCACGAGCTTCCGGTCCTCATAGCTGCGTTCCACCATCGTCTGCCTCCAGCCTGCGCTGTCGTCTGCCGCGCGCCAGCTCGGTCGCGAGCGCGTCGAGGTGCGGTTCCCAGAACCGCCGGAAGTGGTCGAGCCACGCGTCGACCTCGCGCAGCGGATCGGGCGCCACCGCGTAGACCCGGCGCGTGCCCTCGGGTCTGACCTGCACGAACCCGTTCGAGCGCAACACCTTCAGGTGCTGCGACACGGCGGACTGGGTGATCCCGAACTCGGCCTGGACCGCGGCACCGACGTCCCCGGCCGTCCGCTCGCCACTCGCGAGGAGCTCCAGGATCCGCCTGCGCACCGGGTCGCCGAGTACGTCGAATGCGTGCACGGCGCCACTGTAGTAGCCGCCACTAATATAAGCCAGAGCTGCAACAAGGAGGGTGACGTGGGTATCTCGCATACCGAGACAACTCTCATCAGCCCGTAGGATTGAGCGCGTGCTGGTGATTCGCCGTGACCTGGTGGACGCGATGGTGGCCCACGCGCGCCGCGACCATCCCGACGAGGCGTGCGGGGTGATCGCCGGGCCGTACGGGTCCGACCGTCCCGAACGCTTCATCGAGATGGAGAACGCGGAGCGGTCGCCCACGTTCTACCGGTTCGACGCCGCCGAGCAGCTCAAGGTGTGGCGCGAGATGGACGCGAACGACGAGGTGCCGGTGGTCGTCTACCACTCGCACACCGCGACGGAGGCGTACCCGTCCCGCACCGACATCTCGTTCGCGGGCGAGCCGGAGGCCCACTACGTGCTGGTCTCGACGCGTGACCCGAACGAGCACGAGCTGCGGTCGTACCGCATCGTCGACGGTGTCGTGACCGAGGAACCGGTCAAGATCATCGAATCCTGAGTTACGTTTCTGCGGAGGTAGAACCATCATGGCCGTCACCGTGTCGATCCCGACCATCCTGCGCACCCACACCGGGGGCGAGAAGTCGGTGTCCGCCACCGGCACGACGCTCGCCGAGGTCATCGACGACCTGGAGAACAACCACGGCGGCCTCAAGGCCCGCCTGGT
>JASLAV010001286.1 GCA_030146905.1 Lentzea sp.
TTCAGCTCGTCGAAGGAGACGTTCCACGCTGCGGCGACCGAGACCTCGTAGGCCGGTGGCGCCGAGGTGTCGAGGATCTCCGCCACGGACTCGTCGAACAGGCGCAGGTACTCGGCCACCGGCATGCCGGTCATCGCGCGCCAAGCCGCTGCTTGTTCGACTGCCAGCGGGAGGTCGCCGAGCTTCTCGGCGAGTCGGTCCGCGTCGTCGGCGTTGATCTCCGGGCCTCGTTTGCCCAGCAGTTCGATGCTCTCCCCGCGCTCGAACACCGCCAGTTCCAGCGGCCTCGCCACGCCGGCCCAGTCCGGGTTGCGTGAGGTGATGAGCACTTCACCGGGACCGTTGGTGGGGATGAACGGCAGCACTTCCTCCGGGGTCTCGGCCGCGTCGAAGACGAGCAGCCACCGCCGAAACGGCCTGCCCACCCGCAGAGCTTCGCGGACCGCCGGTACCGCCGTGTTCGACTCGGACGCGCCCGGGAGGCCCAATTGCCTGGCCAAATCCGTCAGACTGGCGCGGATCTGGGTTACGCGGGCGGCTTCGATCCACCAAATGAGATCGTAGTCCTGCGAATGGCGGTAGACGTACTCGGTCGCCATTTGAGTCTTGCCGATACCACCCATGCCGTGCAGCGCGGACGGCAGTACCGCAGTGGTGCCACCCGCCGACAGGCGTTTGCTCAGTTGTTCGAGAAGTTCCCTCCTCCCGGTGAAGTTGGGGTTCCGCGGAGGAACATTCCCCCAAATGGGTGGAGGGTCGTCTTTCTGGCGCTTCTGGAACGTGCGTGAGCTGGGCGAATGCTGCTGGCCAGAAGGATCCGAGAGCGAATCGGTGATGATAGCGTCAGCGGGCCGAGTCGGGTGAGCTTCCAGTGTCGAAGTTGCAGCAGGATCACTTGGACGCTCAGCCAAATCAGCCATTCTTTCGCTCGCAGTCCTGGTCAGGCCGCCCTTGATTGATTCAGGCGACAGCATGGTCGAGCGCCCCTCCGCGGCGACTTTCGCAAGCCGGTCCGCGCGGGACAGGTACGGTCCCGACAAGGCTCTCATGACACTGCGCTCTAGAGCTACATCAGCTTTATTGGTGCTGGCGGATTCAGGGTCCGGTGTGTTATGGGGATCGGCTATGGCGTCTCGGATGCGGGCGAGGACGGGGAGGCGTTCCGAGAACTCGGCGGCGGCAGCTCGTACAACGCCGGCAGTCTCAGAACGCCGTCCACCGCTCAGCAGCAGTTCACGAACTGCCTCCGGGAAGGAAAAGACTTCGGTGTCCGGCGCGAACTTCCGGTCCGCCGGGGCGGTCGAAAGTAGAAGACCGCTCAGGAACAATTCTCCGAAGTGCTCGGTGCCCGCTTCCGGTACGAATCGTTGCCGAATTAATTGAGCGACGTCCAAGTGTGCGGGGACTGCTGCCAGGAGGGTCGCCAGACGCAACGCCGGCGGGGATGCCTCGCTGCGAAAATGACGGATCTTGTCCGGTGCCGGCAGGGGCGCGACGTTCGCGGGGGAAGCGTCGCGGGTCGCCAGCAGGACCGTGCCGGTGATCGGGCCGCGGCTCTCGCCCGTGATCAGGCCGCTCCACCAGCGCAGCCACCGCGGTCGCATCTCGATCACCGGGATCGGCACGGCGTCGGGGCGGATCAGCGAGTCCGGATCGGGTTCCAGCCAGAGGTCGGGCAGCTGGAACGACCAGTGGTTGTTCGGCCTCATCTTGCCGTGCGGGTTCAGCTCGGCGCGGTGGGTTCGCACTCGGCCGCGTTCCCAGAGCCACTGGGGTAGCAGGTGGACGACGCTCACCGGCATCGTGCGGCCCCACTTCGCCAGCATCGGCAGCAGGACGTCCGGCCGCCAGGTTTCCCCCACGCCGTCGGTCAGCAGCAGGACGACTCTTCTGCCAGAGGTGTCGGCGATCTCGGCGGGGTCCCGCGGGGGCGTGTCCGCTGTGCCCCCGCGCAACACCGGGGTTGCCGAGCCGTCGGAGTTCTGGACGACTTCGAGGAGGCGGATCTGGATCGTGCGGAACGCCCCCAGCCGGCTCAGCATTTCGGTGAACTCGGCGATCTGCGACTTCCACAGCGACATCAGCGGGCTGCGGTCGACGACGAGGGTCAGGTCGAGCCAGCGTTCCATCCGCGGACGGGTCACCGGCCACCAACGACCTGTCTCCGCGACCTGGGTCGCCGTCTTCCGCTCGTCCAGGACCATCGCGTCGTCACGCCATGAACGCGTCTCGCGTTTGAGCGGCCGCAGGGCTCGGAAGCACCCGAGGGTGTCGATCAGCGGGGTCCTGCCGGTGTGATCACCACTGCTGGACGGTGCGAGGAACTCGGGTACCGCGCCGGAGTCCGGCTGGGCCGGTTCGGCGGCTGGAGCGTCGCGGACGGACGGCTCGGCCGAAGGGGTGTCCGGTGGTCCGGGCTCCGGGGTGCGATCGACGTCTGCGGGCGGTTGCCGAACGTCTTCGGGCACGGAGTGCTCGGGCTCTGGGAGCTCTGGCTCGGCGTCCTCGGGCGGTGTGCGTTCCGGACGGGCGGACTGGACGACGGACGCGAGCCAGACGATGTCTCCCAGTTCGATGCAGTCGAGGTCGTCGATCACCAGGTCGGCGCCGTCGGGCGTGCCCACGGTCATCTGCCCGTCGAAAGTCGGTGCCACAGCGAGTCGATCAGTCGCGGCCAGGCGACGCCGTCCGGTTTGTAGGCGCCTGATGTCGCCAGGTAGACCGCGTCCAGCAGGCGGTCCGCGGGAATTCCGCCTTCCGTGCGGCTCTTCTCCACGAACTCGCGCACCAGGGCGTCGCTGTGGCGGCCGTCCGGGTCCAGAAGATGACTGGCCACCATCGCGGCCAATTGTTCGACGTCAGGGTCTTTGATGTCCAGCTGCAGAGCACGGCGGAGAAATGCGGGCGGGAACTCGCGTTCGCCGTTGCTCGTCATGATGACGATCGGGAACGCATGGCACCTGACCCGGCCGTCTGTCACGGTCGCGGTTTCGTTCGGGTCGGCGGTGTGCACCGTCATCTCGTTCGATGAATGGCGCACGCGGGCCAGTTCATCGATGATGAACTCGCCGTCCTCGAAGATGTTCAGGAGGTTGTTGGGAAGGTCCGACTCGCTTTTGTCGAGCTCGTCGATCAGGAGAACTCGCGGCAGTTTTCTGGGGAGGAACGCGGTTCCCAGCGGACCCAGCCGGAGGAAATCGCCGATGGGGGCGATTTCGCCGGAATCGGATTGTTGTGCGGCTGCCTGCAACCGGCCGATCGCGTCGTAGCGGTACAGGCCGGATTCCAGCGTCGTGTGCGTCGAAATCGACCACTTGAGCACTCGGCCGAGCCGCAGCTCGTGCGCGATGCGGTACGCGAGGGCGGACTTGCCGACACCTGGCTTCCCGGTCAGCAGCAAAGGCCGCCGCAGGTACAGGCTCGCGTTCACCATGTCGAGCTCGTGGGGATCGACGTGCTGCCGGGTCGTGCGGTACTCCGAGCCCAGCCTGCGGAGCGCTTCGCCGTCGTCCTCCGGTGGATGCCCGTCGGACGAGGGCAGGGGCCCTCCGTAGTTCCGCCAGGGCGGGGGCGGCGGGAGGATCTGCGT
>JASLAV010000491.1 GCA_030146905.1 Lentzea sp.
GGGCCCGTGGACTTCACGCCGACGTCGGTCGTCTCCACTCTCGCGGCACCCCACGTGTCGCAGCTGACCTACGACCACGCCGTCGCGCTGTTGGAGGACGTGCTGGTGGTGTCCGACGCCGAGGCCGCGCGGGGCTCGCTCGCGCTGGCCGAGGCGCAGAAGGTGTGGGCGGAGCCCGCCGCCGGTTGCCTGGTGCCGGCGGCGCGCGCGGTGCTCGACCGGGTCGGGCCCGGTGCCCGGCTCGGCCTCGTGCTGTGCGGCGGGAACGCGGCCGTCGCCGACGTCGTGCGCTGGGCGGGCGCCTGAGCCGTCAGGCCATGTGCCAGGTGACGGCGGCGCGCACGGTGCTCAACAGGTCGAGCCCGGCGGCAACGCGGCCGTCACCGACGTCGTGCGCTGAGCCGTCAGGCCGTGTGCCAGTTGACGGCCTCGCGCGCGTCCCCGCGGCTGGTGCGGAACGAGTTGACCGGGTGCGAGCGGTCCGGGTAGCCGAGCGAGACCGCGGCGACGACCTTCCGGTTCTCCGGCAGCCCGAAGTGCTCGCGCAGGAAGTCCGGGTACGCGGCGAGGGCGGCCTGCGGTGCGGCGCCGAGCCCCAGGCTCTGCGCCGCGAGCAGGAAGCTGTTCAGGTACAGGCCGCAGTCGATCGCGCCGTACACGCCCAGGTCGGCCTCGGTGGTGACGATCGCGACGTGCGGCGCGTCGAACAGCTCGAAGTTGCGCAGGGCCTGGCGCAGGGTTCCCTCGTGGTCGCCCTTCTCGATGCCGACGCTCTGGTAGAGCTGCACACCGCACTCACGCCGCCGCTGCTGGTACACGCCGCTGTAGCGGACCGGGAACGCGAAGTCGGGAGCGCCGGGGTTCTCGCGGACGTGCGCCAACAGCCGTGAACGCAGCCGTTCGGTGCCCGCGCCCTCGGTGAGCTCCACCTGCCACGGCTGGGTGTTGCACCAGGAGGGCGTGCGCTGGGCGGCGTCCAGCAGCTTCTCGAGGGTGGTCCTGGGAACCGGGTCCGGCAGGAACTGCCGGCACGTCCACCGCTCGGACAGCAGCGCGTGCAGCGCCTCGTAGGTGCCTTCGACAAGGGTGCTCACGGAACCTCCGGTCTCTTTTCGAGACCAGACGCTAGCAGTTGTGGTCCCGAAAAGAGACCATCTGGGTACAGTTGCCGGCATGCGGTACGAACAGCTCGCCGACCTGCC
Source organism: Lentzea sp. (assembly GCA_030146905.1). The sequence continues at coordinate 1,203 of JASLAV010000491.1, forward strand.
GTGCTCGATCACCCGACCGCTGGTGCTGCTCGGCGACCGCTGGACGTTGCTGATCCTCAAGGAGGCCTTCGCCGGCGTCCGCAGGTTCAACGCGTTCCGCGCCGGTCTCGGCATCCCGCGCAGCCGCCTGCAGGACCGCCTCACCCGCCTGGTCGACCACGGCGTCCTGGCGCGGCAGCAGGCAGGCGACGGCGACCACCAGGAGTACCGCCTCACCCGCAAGGGGCACGACCTCTACCCGATCCTCATGGCGATCAGGGAGTGGGGCGACACCTACATGGCGCCGGACGGCCCGCCCGTCCACTACCGGCACAGCGACTGCGGCGGCGAGGCGCACGCGTCACTGGAGTGCGACTCCTGCGGCAACCGCCTCTCCGCCCACGACGTCACCCCCGAGGCGGGGCCGGGCCTGCTCGCCCTCGGCATGAAGCCCGCCGCGGGCACCGCGCACTGAGGCCCGGCGCCCGCGCGGGTTCCGGGTCAGCGCCAGCCGAGTGCGGGCGCGACGTGCACGAGGATGTTCTCGAGGACGTGCGCGTTGTACTCGACGCCGAGCTGGTTGGGCACCGTCAGCAGCAGGGTGTCGGCCTCGGCGATCGCCTCGTCCTCCGCCAGCTGCTCGATCAGCACGTCGGGCTCCGCCGCGTAGGAGCGGCCGAAGATCGCCCTGTTCGGGCCGTCGATGAAACCGACGTGGTCCTTGCTCTCGCCGTCGCCGCCGAAGTACATGTCGTCGAGGTCCGAGGTGATCGCGAAGATGCTGCGCGACACCGACACCCGAGGCTCGCGTTCCCAGCCGGCCTCTGTCCACGCCTTGCGGAACTCACGGATCTGGTCGGCCTGCTGGACGTGGAACGGCGCGCCGCCCTCGTCGAACTTCAGGGTCGAGCTCATCAGGTTCATGCCCTGCTGCGCCGCCCACGCGGCGGTGCCGTTGGAGCCGGCGCCCCACCAGATCCGGTCGCGCAGACCGGGCGCGTGCGGCTCGACGCGCAGCAGCCCAGGAGGGTTCGGGAACATCGGCCGGGGGTTCGGCTGGGCGAAGCCCCCGCCCTCCAGCACCTTCAGGAACAGCTCGGTGTGCATCCGCGCCATGTCCGCGTCGGTCTGGCCCTCACCCGGCTGGTAGCCGAAGTGGCGCCACCCGTCGATCACCTGCTCGGGCGATCCCCTGGAGATGCCGAGCTGCAGCCTGCCGCCGGCGATGAGGTCGGCCGACCCGGCGTCCTCGACCATGTACATCGGGTTCTCGTACCGCATGTCGATGACACCGGTGCCGATCTCGATGCGCTCGGTCTTCGCGCCGATCGCGGCGAGCAGCGGGAACGGCGAGGCGAGCTGCCTGGCGAAGTGGTGCACGCGGAAGTAGGCGCCGTCCGCGCCCAGCTCCTCCGCGGCCACGGCCAGGTCGATCGACTGCAGCAGCGTGTCCGCCGCCGACCTGGTCTGCGAGTGCGGGCTGTCCGACCAGTGGCCGAACGACAGGAACCCAATCTTCTTCACAATTCAACTATACGTCGGCGGCGACCGAAAATGAGCCATGCGCAGCGCGCATGGCTGAGGCGCAAAACCATCGCTGGTGGACATGGCTCGACGCGCCTAGCGTGAATTGCATGTCAACGTGGTTCATCACAGGAGCATCCAGGGGTATCGGACGCGAGCTGGTCGAACAGGTCCTGGCGCGCGGAGATCGGGTGGCCGCGACGTTGCGCGACCCGAGCAGGCTGGACGACCTGGCGGAGCGCTACGGCGACCGGCTGTGGCGGCGCCGTCTCGACGTCACCGACACGGCACAGGTCGGGCACGTGCTCGGCGAGGCCTTCGCGGCGCACGAGCGGATCGACGTCGTGGTCTCCAACGCGGGCAGCGGCGTGTTCGGTGCGGCGGAGGACCTGACCGACCGGCAGGTCGAGGACTCCATCGCCACGAACCTGACCGCGTCGATCCAGCTCGCCAGGCGGACCGTGCCGTTGCTGCGGGAGCAGGGCGGCGGCGTGTTCGTGCAGCTGTCCAGCATGGGCGGGCACATCACGTTCCCCGGGTTCGCGATCTACCACGCCACCAAGTGGGGTGTGGAGGGCTACCTCGAGGCGCTGGCCGCCGAGGTCGCGCCGTTCGGCATCAGCACGGTGCTGGTCGAGCCCGGCATGGTGCGCACCGGCTTCTACGACGCGGCCCAGCGCGTCCCGGTCAGCGAGCCCTACCGCGGCGGTCCCGCCGACACGGCGCCGCTGCCGCTGGAATCCATGCCGGGAAGCCAGTCCGGCGTGGCCCACGCGATCATCGAGGCAGCGCTGTCCGACGCACCGCCGTTGCGGCTGCTGCTCAACTCCGACGCCTACGAGCTGGTCACCGGTGCGGTGCGCGAACGGCTCGCCGGGTTCGAGGCGCAGGAGGAGTCGGCGCGCGCCGCGGACGCCGAGCACGTGGCCTGACGGAATACTGGCCCCCATGTCGGAGATGACCTTGGCCGGGCTGCGTGTCGTCGTCGAGGTCGCGCGGCGGGGCTCGTTCACCGCGGCGGCCGACGCGCTCGGCTACACGCAGTCCGCGGTCTCCCGGCAGGTGGGCACGATGGAGACGGCGGTGGGCAGCCCGTTGTTCGAGCGCTGGGCGCGCGGCGTGCGCCCCACGCCCGCCTGCGAGGCACTGCTCGAGCACGCGCGGCACGTCGTCGCGCACCTGGAGGCCGCCGAGCTGAAGATCGCCGGGCTGCGCGACCGGATCGCGGGCCGGCTGGCGGTCGGCGCCTACCCGACGGCGGCGGCGAGCTTCGTGCCGCGGGCGATCGCGCGGCTCACGGCGGCGCACCCCGCGCTGGCCGTCCGGCTCGGCGAGGCTGGCAGCCCGGCGTTGCTGCGCCGGCTGCGCGCCGGGCGGATCGAGGTCGCGGTCATCGCGATCGGTGACAGTCTGCCCGGCTACGACCTCACCGGGTTGCGGACCGAGCCCGTGCCCGGTGGGCGCGGGCTCGGCGTGGCCGTCGCGAACGGGCATCCGTTCGCGGGCCAGGAGTTCGTCGACGTGCGCGACCTCGCCGGCCAGGTGTGGATCGTGGGCGCGGGCAAGGAGGGCGACCCGCAGTTCGGCGCGTGGCCCACCCTGTCCGAGCCCCGTCTCGGTCACGAGGCGAGGACCTGGCAGACGCGCCTCGGCCTCGTCGCCGCCGGGCTCGGCGTGTCCGTCCTGCCGGGACTCGCCGCGGACATCGTCCCGCGCGGCGTCACGTGGGTGCCGGTCCGCGATCCCGGGCTGCTCGAACGGCGCAGGACCGTCGTCGTCACCGAGGAGGACCGCTCCCCCGCCGCCGACGCGTTCGCGCAGGCGTTGCGGGAGAGCTGAAGGTCAGGCGAACGGACCGCCGGGCGCGAACGCGTACCGGGCGAAGCGTTCACCGATCAGCCGGTGCGTGTCTGCGTCCGGGTGCAACGCGTCGGGCAACGGGTGGGCGACCGCGTCCTGCTCGCCGTACAGCGTCGTCCCGTCCAGGTAGTGCAGGTTGGGGTCGTCCTCCCGGCGTTCCGCCAACGACCTCAGTGCGTCGCGGATGATCCGCAGGGTCAGCTGCGGCATCGGCCCGTGCGGACCGGTCGCGGTGAAGACGACCTCGCCGTCCGCGAGGGCGTCCACGTCCATGCCACCCGGTCCCGGCGTGTCCTCGTAGATGCCGCAGAAGATCGGCGAGACCAGCACCAGCGGGACGTCGGGGTGGCCGTCGCGGATCGTGTCGAGGAACCCGTGCACCGCGGGCACGAACGCCCGCAGCCGCATCACGTCGAAGTTCACGACGTTGATGCCGAGCTTCACGCTGATCAGGTCGGCGGGGCGGTCGCGCATGACCCGCGCGACGAACGGGTCGACCAGCGCGCTGCCGCCGAACCCCAGGTTGTGCAGCTCGACGCCGCCCTGGCGGGCCGCGACGGCGGGCCAGGTGCCGGTCGGCGTGGCCGCGTTCGAGCCCTGGCTGATCGAGCTGCCGTGGTGCAGCCAGATCCGCCTGCCCTCCTCGACCGGCCGGACCGGCGCGTCGGTGCGCAGCGCGACCAGCTCCACGGTCTCGTTGTGGGGCAACCAGATCTCGACGAGCTTGTCGCCCTCCGGCAGACCGGTGAACCGCAGGGTGCACGGACCGCCCTCGTGCAGCTCCGGCGTTCCGGTCCGCATGTCGATCTCGACGTGGTCGCCGCCGCCGAGCTGCTCGCTGGCGAAGAGCTCACCGTCGACCACGAGGTCGGCGCTGCCACGCGGGCGCGAGGTGCCGCGGTAGGAGACGCGCGTCGGGTGGACGACCAGCTCGATCGTGCTCGCCGCGGTGCCCATCACCACGCGCACGCCGGAAGGCCGGCTCTCCGCGCCCATCAGCTGCGGGTCGGGGAACCGGGTGCGCACCCGGGAGGGAAGCCTGTGCGGCAGCACGCCGCGTGCGGCGTCCTCCAGCTCGGCGGCACCGCGCACGAGCGCGTCGGTCAGTGGTGTGGTGATCATGTTCTTCCGATCAGGAGTGCACGGGCCATGCCCGCAGGAGTGCGTCGAGCGCCACGACGGTCCTGTCCCAGGACTCCTGTGGCGCCGGAGCGCTGTGGTCGAAGTTGCCGGTGCGTTCGAGTGCGAGGAAGCCGTTGATCGTGCTGCCCAGCAACCGCACGGCGTGCACGTGCTCGTCCGGCGGCACCGGGTAGCCCCTGAGCACCGCGCCGGCCTGCGTGGCCACCGCCCTGGCGGCGTCCGAGCGCACGACGGCCTCACCGGCACGGCGCTGCAGCGACTGCCACCGTCCCGGTGACGCACGCGCGTACTCGCGGTGTGCCGTGGCATATCCCCGCAG
>JASLAV010000575.1 GCA_030146905.1 Lentzea sp.
GCGACCGGCACGCCTCCAGCTGGCGCACGCTGGCCGCCGCGATGGTGCGGATGTGCGCCGGCACGTGGCGCTCGTCGTCGAGCACCAGCCCCTGGCCGCCGGGTGCCGTCAGCGGCGCTGCCCCACCCACCACCAGGAGCCGCGTCCGCGCGGAGAGCGCGGCGTCCAGCAACGCCGTCGTGGTCGGGCCGGCCGAGTCCTCCTGGCCCGGTCGCGGCCTGGTCGCCGCCACGGCACCGTCCACTCCGGACAGTACCTCGCCCATCAGCTCGCGGTCCGCCGCGTCGCCGGTCGCGACCCTGATTCCTGGTGCCGCGGAAATGTCGTTGCGGCACACGGCCGTCACGTCATGGCCACGCCGGACGGCTTCGGCGACCACGCGAGATCCGACCATGCCGGAGGCGCCGACGACTGCGATCTTCACTGGAGAGCTCCTTTGCGGAGAACGGGTGAGGGGCGCTGGCTCGCGACGATCGCGGCCAGTGCGAGGGCGAAACCGGTGAGCTGCACCGGGTCGAGCGTCTGGCCGAGCACGACGACGCCGAGCAGCGCCGCGACCATCGGCGAGAGCAGGCCGAGCATCGACACCGACGTGACCGGCAGCGTGGTGACCGCGCGGAACCACACGACGTAGGCGAGCAGACCGCCGACGACGCCGAGCCACAGGTAACCGGCCACCGCGCCGAGACCGATCGCGGGCGGTGCCCCTTCGAAGAGGAACGTCACCGGCACCAGGAACAGCCCGCCCGCCGTCAGCTGCCAGCCGGCGAACGCCGTCGGACCCGCTCCGGCGGGCCTGCCCCACTTCTTCGTCAGCGTCACGCCGAGCGCCATCGTCGCCGTGCCGCCCAGCCCCGCCAGCACGCCGACGAGGTCGAACCCCGCCGCCGGTCCCAGCACGACGAGGCCCACGCCGACGACCCCGGCCACACCCCACGCCAGCCGCCACACCGACGGGCTCTCCTTCAGCACGCCGACCGCCAGCAACGCCACCACCAGCGGCTGCGCGGCGCCGAGGGTCGCGGCGACACCGCCCGGCAGGCGTTCGGCCGCGATGAACAGGAACGGGAAGAACAGGCCGATGTTGAGCACGCCGAGCGCCGCGGCCTTCGCCCACCACGAGCCGCGCGGCAGCGTCCTGGTCAGCGCCAGCGCGATCAGGCCGGCGGGCAGCGAGCGGAGCAGTCCCGCGAACAACGGGTGCCCGACCGGCAGCAGCTCGGTCGTGACGACGTAGGTCGATCCCCAGACCACCGGCGCCAACGCCGCCAGTGCGATGCGGTTGTCTCTCACGCCGTCCAGTCTTGGACGGTCAGATCAATGAGTCCAACGCATGCTTTTCATCCGATCCATCGTGGTTCACGATAGATCGCGTGGAACTCCAGCAGATGCGCTACGTGGTGGCGGTGGCCGAGACCGGCAGCTTCACGAAGGCCGCCAGGCGGTGCCACGTCGTGCAGTCGGCGCTGAGCCACCAGATCGCCCGCCTGGAACGCTCGCTGGGCGCGCGGCTGTTCGAGCGCACCAGCCGCAGCGTCCGCCTGACCCCGGCCGGCGCGGCGTTCCTGCCGTCCGCGCGGCAGTGCCTCGACTTCGCCGAACGGGCGGAGGCGGACGTCGCGGCAGCGGTGGGGGAGGTGCGCGGACGCGTCGTGGTCGGCGTCATCCCGACCGTCGCCGCCGTGGACCTGCCCGCGGCGCTGAAGGCGTTCCGGGAGCGGTATCCGCAGGTGCGGGTGGCGTTGCGGATGCAGCCCAGCCACGAGCTCGTCGACCAGGTCCGGCTCGGGGCGCTCGACCTCGCGTTCCTCGGGCTGCCGCCCGGCGCCAGGCCGGAAGGCGTGCGGGGGCACGTGCTGGCGCGGGACGAGCACGTCGCCGTGCTGGCGCCGTCACATCCCTTCGCGCAACGGGAAAGGGCGACCCTGCAGGAGCTCGCGCAGGAGCTGTTCGTCGACTTCCCGTCGGGGTCGCCGGGGCGCACGCAGTCCGACCAGGCGTTCGCCGGTGCCGGGTTGCACCGCGACGTGGCGTTCGAGGTGACCACAGCCGAGCTGATGGCCGGACTCATCCGCGAAGGGCTCGCCGTCGCCGTGCTGCCGTCGGCGTACGCGCCCCGGCTCGGCGGGGTGGTGACCGTGCCGATCGTGGACGGGCCCTCGCGGGTGGAGCACCTGGTGTGGAGCGCTGCCGGGCTGACGCCGGCGGCCGCGGCGTTCCTGGACGTGCTCGGGGTGCCGGAAAGTGTCGGTGGTGCCTGAGAGAATGAAAGCAGGGGTCCCCTCGCGCGGGGGACCCCTGCGTGAGCCTGGTTCAGCCCGCGGTGCCAGTGGCGAGCAGCCCGCCGTCGACCCGCACGGTCTCGCCGGTGATCCACGAAGCGGCGTCCGAGCACAGGAAGGCCACGAGCGACGCGACGTCCTCCGGCGTGCCGAAGCGCTTCATCGGGTACGCCTGCGTGCCCTCCTCCTCGCGGCCGCTCCACAGCGCCTCGGCGAACTTCGTCTTCACCACGGCGGGAGCGACGGCGTTCACGCGCACCTTCGGGCCCAGCTGCCACGCCAGTTCCTCGGTCAGGCGGATCAACGCCGCCTTGGACGCGCCGTACGCGCCGATCACGCCCGTGGACCGGATGCCGCCGACCGACGCGATGTTTACGACCGCGCCGCCGTGCTCGCCCATCCACGCCTTCCACGCGAGCTGCGTGAAACCGAGCGCCGCCACCACGTTGACGTCGAAGATCTTCCTGACGGCGTTGAGGTCGGCGTCCATCAGGAAACCGAACTGCGGGTTGATGCCGGTGTTGTTGACGAGCACGTCGATGCCGCCGAACTCCTCGACGGTGCGCGCCACGACCTCCTCGCGCGACGCGTCGTCACCCGCGTTGCCCTGCAACGCCAGCACACGGCCACCGGTGTCCGCCTCCAGCTGCTTCGCCGCCTCGGCGAGCTGGTCGGCCTTGCGGCCCGTGATGGTCACGCGCGCGCCGCGGGACAGCAGCTCGCGCGCGATGCCGAAGCCGATGCCGCGGGACGCCCCGGTGACCAGCGCCGCCTTGCCAGAGAAGTCTTCGCTCATGGTCGGCAAATCTATGCGCCCGGACACAGGTGGGAAATTCGATGGTCGCGATCCCGTAGAATGGTTCGCGTGATCATCCTCCTGGAGTAGGCCGACGAGTACGTGCCGTCCTCTGCCGTACCCAGCCACCCCGGAGTTTCTCTTGATCACCGCAACCGACATGGAGTTGCGCGCGGGCTCACGCATTCTCGTGAGCGGCGCCAACCTTCGCGTTCAGCCCGGCGACCGCATCGGCCTCGTCGGCCGCAACGGTGCCGGCAAGACCACCTCGCTGCGCGTTCTCGCCGGTGAGGGCGAGCCGTACGGCGGCACCGTCACGCGCAAGGGCGAGCTCGGCTACCTGCCGCAGGACCCGCGCGAGGGCGACCTGTCCGTCATCGCCAAGGACCGCGTGCTGTCCGCGCGAGGCCTCGACCAGCTGCTCCGCGACATGGAGAAGGCCCAGACGAAGATGGCGGAGCTCGTCGACGCCGACGAGCTCGACACCGCCGTCCGCAAGTACGGCAGGCTCGAGGAGCGCTTCGCCTCGCTCGGCGGGTACGCCGCCGAGTCGGAGGCCGCCCGGATCTGCTCGAACCTCGGCCTGCCCGACCGCGTGCTCGCCCAGCCGCTGAGCACGCTCTCCGGTGGTCAGCGCCGCCGCGTCGAGCTGGCGCGGATCCTGTTCGCCGCCTCCGAGGCCGGTGTCGGCGCGAAGTCGAGCACGATCCTGCTGATCGACGAGCCGACCAACCACCTCGACGCCGACTCGATCACGTGGCTGCGCGGCTTCCTCAAGTCGCACGACGGCGGGCTCGTCGTGATCTCCCACGACGTC
>JASLAV010000614.1 GCA_030146905.1 Lentzea sp.
CCCCGTCGTGGAACTGGGCGGCGCGCCGGCGTGGCTGCAGGTCGTGCACGGCGGCAACGTGTCGAACCGCACGCGCGGCCGTCTCGTGTCGCCAGAGCCGTACAAGGCGGCGTTCGGGTCCTCGCTGGACGACGTGTCCGCGCCGGGCGTGCGGGCCGTCGCGCAGGACCGGCTGGTCGACCAGCCGATCCGGTTCATGCGCGACTCCGGCCGGGTGGCCGCCAAGAACGCCGCCATGAAGGTGCTCGGCAAGAACGGCTTCGAGACGATCAAGCAGAAGCTGGCTGCTCTTGGCGGTTGAGGCCGCCGCTTCCGCTCACGAGTGCTCTTCTCGTGAGTGGAAGCGGCTCTGCTCTGGTTGATTGATGAACGCAGCCGCGATCAACGTCGCGGTGAGTGCCACCAGCGCCACCGTGACGCCGGTCGGGACGCTCGTGTACTGCAGAAGCAGTCCAAAGGCGACAGACGAGACAAGACGGCCCAGCGCCTGGCCGGTCTGCACGACACTCAGACCGGAAGCCCTGAGCGACTCCGGCGCAGTCTCGCTCACCTTGGCCGACAGCACGCCGTCCGTGGCCGCGTAGAACAAGCCGTGCAGCAGCAGCGCCGCGATCGCGACGCCCATCCCACCCTGCGGGATGAAGAGCAGCGCGTACACGCCCAGCAGCAAGCCGTGGCCGACGAGGAACATCCGCCAGCGACCGACCTTGTCCGAGAGCTTCCCGAGCGGTGCGGCGGCGACGAGGAAGACGACCGCCGTGCCGAGCGGGAGCAGGGGCAGGTAGCCCAGCGAGATGTTCGTGGCCTTCTGCACCAGCACGTAGACGAACGCGTCGGACACCGTCGCGAGGCCCAGCAACCCGGCCGAGATGGTCGTGCGGCGGAACTGCCTGTCGGTCAGGAGGTTCAGGCCCGCCCGGAACGACGGCCGCGGGCCCTTCGGCTTCTCGGTCTTCGGCTCGCGCACGAACGACACCAGCACGATCAGCCCGATGACGGCGAACGCCGCCGACACCGCGAAGATCGGCCCCGGCACCATCCCGATCTGGGCGAGCAGCAGGAACGTGATGAGCGGCCCCAGCAGCGCGCCGAACGTGTCCATGCTCCGGTGCACGCCGAACGCAGCGCCGAGCCGGTCCTGCGGCGTGGCGAGCGAGATCATCGCGTCCCGCGGCGCGGTCCGGATGCCCTTGCCGGCCCGGTCGGCGGCCATCAGCGCGCCGATGCCGAACGGGGACGCGCCCACCAGCGGGAAGAAGAGCTTGGTGGCGGCCGAGAGGCCGTACCCGGCGGCCGCGACGGCCTTGGGCTTGCGGAACTTGTCCGAGACACCGCCGCCGACCAGCCGCAGCACCGCCGTGGCGCCCGTGTAGATGCCGTCGAGCAGGCCGAACTGCGCGTAGCCCAGTTGCAGCGTGAACAACAGGTAGACGGGCAGGAACGCGGTGATCATCTCCGCGGAGACGTCGGTCAGCAGGCTGACCGTGCCGAGTGCGAAGACGGTGCCGGGCAACCGCTTGCGGAAGTCGGTCTTCGAGGGGCGCGACGAGGCGACGTACATGCGTGACCTACCAGCTGAGCGTTTGGTGCCAGACCTCCAGCGACAGCAGCGTCCAGATGCGCGGCTGCTCGTTGCGGTCACCCGAGTCGTGGTCGTCGAGCAGCGACCTCACCGCGGCACGGTCGAAGGTCTTGCCCACGAACGACGTGGGCCCGGTCAGCAGGTCGTACGCCATGTCCCGCAACCCGTCGCGGAACCAGGCGTCCAGCGGCACCTTGAACCCGGACTTGGGCCGGTCGACGACGTCGGCCGGCAGGTGCTGGCGCGCCACCTCCTTCACGACCCACTTGGTCGTGCCACCGCGCACCTTCACGTTGCTGGGCAACGAGAACGCCAGTTCGGCCACCCGGTGGTCGAGGAACGGCGGCCGCAGCTCCAGCGAGGCGGCCATCGACATGCGGTCGCCGCGCTCCAGGAGGTTGTCGGCGAGCCAGGTGTGCGAGTCGGCGTAGAGCATGCGCCGCAACGCGTCCCCGCGGCCGTTCTCGTACGGTGCGAGCACCGAGCGCGTGGCAGGCCCGCCCAGCAGTGCGGCCCGCTCGGCCACCGTGAAGGGCGCGAACCAGCCGCGCATGCGTTCGGCGTACGAGGGTTCGGCGATGGCGCGCAACGCGATGCCGAGCCGTGCCTTGGAGGCGGGCAGCGCCTTTTCCAAGCGCTTCAGAGCGAACGACGGTGCGGCACCGGCCAGGCGGGTCGCCTGGGCGAAGCGGTACTTGGGGTAGCCGCCGAACAGCTCGTCGCTGCCCTCGCCGGACAGCACGACCTTCACGTCCCGGCGGGCCAGCTCGGCGAGGCGGAACACCGCCACGTCGGCCGGCTCCGACAGCGGCGCGTCGCGGTGCCAGGACAGCTTCGCCCAGCTGTCGCGGAAGTCGTCGGCCGTGACGATCACGTTGTGGTGGCGGCTGCCGACGATGCCGGCGACCTTCTCGGCCCAGTGGACCTCGTCGACGCGCGGGTCGCCGAAGCCCGCGGAGAACGTGTGCAGCTCGGCGTCACCCCGCTCGCGCGCGGCCAGTGCGGTGATCAGCGACGAGTCGACGCCGCCGGACAGGTACGCGCCGACCGGCACGTCCGCGACCAGCGCGTCCCGCACCGACGCCGTCAGCGCCTCGTCGACCAGCCGGACGGCCTCGGCGGGCGTCACGGACCGGATCTCCGACTCGCGCGGCAGCTCCCAGTACGGCGACGTCCGCACCTCGCCGGAGGCCGTGACGACCAGGTGGTGGCCCTGCGGCACCTTCCGGACGCCGCGCAGCAGCGTGTAGGGAGCCGGCACCGAGCGGTGCGCCAGGTAGTCGTGCAGCGACTCGTGGTCGACGTCGGCCGAGTCCAGCGCGGGCAGCAGCGCCTTGATCTCGGACGCGAACGCGAACATCGCCGAGTCCGCGTAGTAGTACAGCGGCAGGATGCCCAGGCGGTCGCGGAAGAGGTGCGTCTCGCGGGTCGCCTCGTCGTGGATCGCGTAGGCGAACTGGCCGCGCAGCTTCGACACCGCGGACGGGCCGTGCTGTTCGTACAGCGCGAGCAGGACCTCGGTGTCGCCCTGGGTGCGGAACGGGTACGCGAGCTCGGTGCGCAGCTGGCGGTAGTTGAGGATCTCGCCGTTGAAGGCGATCGTGGTCGTCCTGGACGCGCCCGCCATCGGCTGCGGCGAGCCGGCCAGGTCGATGATCGAAAGCCGGGTGTGGGCGAAGCCGATCGAGCCCTCCGACCAGAACCCGCTGTCGTCCGGGCCGCGGTGGTGCAGCCGCTTCGCCATCTCGGCGAGCAGCTCACGGGAGACGGGCGCGCCGTCGAACCGTCTGACGCCTGCGATTCCGCACATGGGTTATCGCTCCCCAGGAGACTTCTCGGCGAGCTGCATGAGCTCACGGGCACGGGAATCCCACGACGAGGTCAACACCGCCGCACGTCGTTCGGCGGCGGTCTTCAGGCCGCCGTCCTTCAACGTCAAGCGGATCCGGTCGATGAAGTCGGCCTCGCCGGACGCGATCCTGATGACGTCGGAGTAACGCCCGACCTCGGGGAAGTCCGTCGACACCACGGCCAGGCCGAGTGCCAGGTACTCCTTCATCTTGATCGGGTTCGCGTGCTTGATCCAGTCGTTGTCGAGCCACGGCATCAGCGCCACGTCGAAACCGGAGCCGTAGCCGGGGATCGTGTCGTAGGACCGGAAGTCCAGCCAGTGGACGTTGGAGTACTTCTCGTAGCGCTCCATCGAGCAGGTGGCGTCCCCGATCAGCACGACCGACGCGTCCGGGAACTCCTGCGCGACCTTCTCGATCAGGTCGAAGTCCACCAGGTAGTCGTCGAGGCTGCCG
>JASLAV010000634.1 GCA_030146905.1 Lentzea sp.
AGCGACTCGGCCTCGTCCAGGCGGCCCTCCTCGAGGAGGATGTCGGCGAGCAGCGCGGCGTGCCACGCCGACACCGCGTGCCAGCGCCGGTCCTGCCGCAGGTGGTCGTCCGCCAGCGCGAGGTCGGCGCGGGCGGAGACGAGATCTCCCTTGCGGCGCTGGACGTTCGCGCGCATCACGTACGTCAGCGCCCGCAACGCGGGAGCCTGCGCGCGGTCCACGTCGTCCAGCACGGTCAGCGCCTCGTCCAGCGAGTCGGCGAGGTTCAGCGTCATCGCGGAGGTCAGCGACGACAGCACGTCACCGGTCGACACCCGTGACACGGCCTCGGCGGCGGTGATGTCACCGACCATCACGTGGTGCAGCACTCCGGCGGGCGTGTCGAGCGAGACCGACGACGGCACGGCTTCCTGCCACGCCAGGCCGTGTACCGCCAGATGGGCCTGTGCCCACGGCGAACCACCTGACAGCACCGCCGCCAGCTCTGCCGCGTTTCCCTCGGCGTGCAGGGCGTAGGACAGTGCCACGGCCGATTCCGGATCGTCCACATCGGACTGGAACGCCTCGCGCAACCGCGCCGTCGCGCCGGGGAGGTCGCCGACCAGCTCGGCGACTCCCAGCAGCCGCAGGGCGCGGGACGGGTTCGCCACCGGTTCGCGCAGCGCCCGCCACAGCAACCGCGCGGCACCGGACGTGTCGCCCTGGTTCACCGCCTCCTGCGCCGCCCGGTCGAGCACCTCGCCCGCCCACGGCTCCAGCCCCGGTGATGTCTCCAGCAGATGATCGGCCACCGCCCGGTCCGAAGCGCCGTGCGCGCGCAACGACCGCGCCGCCCGGAGGTGCAACGCGGCCCGTGCCGGTGCGGGCATGTCGTCGAGAACGGCCGGTCCGGCCCCGCCGAGCAGGCCGACGGTGCGCACGGCCTCCGCCAGTTCCCGTGGACTGAGCCCCGTCAGCTCCGCCAGCACACCGGGGCCGGGGGACGGCCCGAGCACGGCCAGGCACTGCGCTGCGGCCACCACGGCGGCGGGACGGCGGCGCAACCGGGCCACCGTGATCTCGCCCAGGACCTCCGCGGCGCGGTGCGCGACCCGCCACGCGGACTCCTCGGTCGGTGGCACCCCGTCCTCCGCCAGCGCCGCCACCAGGCGCGTCACCGCCAGCGGGTTCCCACCGGTCGCGTCGAGGCAGGCGGCGACGAACCCGGGAGCGGGTGTGCCGAGCGACGACACCAGTGCGGCGACCGCCTCCGGGGACAGCGCGTCGAGCACAACCCGCTGACACGCGGCCATGATCTCGCCGTGCGAAGGGTCGTCACACCGTTCACCGGCGCCCGCGGTCAGCACGAGCGCGATGGGCAGCCGTTGGATCCGCAACGCCAGGTAGGCGAGCCAGCGCAGTGACGCGGAATCGGCCCAATGGGCGTCGTCCACCACGATGAGCAGCCTGTTCAGGCCGGCCAAGGTCGTCGCCAGCCGGTAGACGCCGTGCAGCACGGCGAAGTCGGCGGCCTGCGCGGTCAGCCGCACCGCGCCCACGGCCTCCGCCGGCACGAGGTCCGGGTCCACCAGGTCGAAGAGCTGGGCCACGACCCCGAACGGCAGCCCGCCCTCCAGTGCGCTGCCGCGCGCCCGCACCACCTGCCCACCGGCGGCTTCCCAGCGCGCGGCGAGGTCGTCGAGCACCGCGGTCTTGCCCGTGCCGGGAGCACCCTCCACGACGGTGGTCGTGCCCGGCGTCACCTGTTCGCTGATTCCGGCGGACCACGCATTCAGCCGGTTTTCCAAGATCTCTCCACAATCCGTGGCCGAAAGGATCAGCGGAATTGATGCTAGGAGAAAGAGCGCCACTTGCCCAGGTAAAGCTCGCCTGGCCACGGGCGTCTCAACAGGGGTGCTGCCCGTATGATCCCGCGGGCAACTGCTCGAATGGGCAGCGGCAACCGGACGGCGCCCTCGCGCGATCATCCCGACGGCCGGAAGGGGCTGGTCGCGGTGCGGGTTGCCGTGGTAACGCAGGACTCGTTCTCCGCCGCCGCGGAGCGAAAGGAAAATGGGTGTCGGGCAATCGTGACGGGGTGTTCCGCGGCCGTGAGGGAGAACGGGAGCTCCTGAGCGGTGTGCTGGACGCGGGTACCGGCGTGGTGCTCGTCGACGGCGCCGCGGGAACGGGGAAGACCCGGCTGCTCGCGGAGATCGCCGCACTGGCCACCCGTCGCGGCTTCGAGGTCGCCACCGCGCAGGACGAGCTGGAGCAGCCGTTCCTGCTGGCACGCCTGGCCGAACGCCGCCCGGACGGCCCTTCGCTCGTCGTCCTCGACGACCTCCACCTGGCAGAGCCGGGAACCCTTGCCACACTGCGTTCCCTGCTGCCCGCCTCCACCCACGAGAAGGTCGTCTGGCTGCTCGCCCGCCGCCGCGGCGAAGGAGCCGACCGCCTGTTCGCGTCCGCGCTCGCCCGCGGTGCCGTGCGGATCGAGCTGCGGCCGTTGCCGGACGACGTGGTCGCGGACCTCGTCGCCGACCTCGCCGGGGCCATCCCCGACCAGGACCTGAGAGCGCTGGCGTCGACCGCCCGCGGCAACCCGGCCGCGGTGGTCGGCCTCGTCCGGGCGCTGCGCGAGGACGGCCAGATCGCGGTCGTCGCCGGGCACGCGTCGCTGCGCGCCGACCGCTCACCGGTGAACACCGAGGCGTTGCTGCGCGACCGCGTCAGTTCGTTGAGCGGCAAGGCGAGACACCTCCTGCAGGTCGCCTCCGTGCTCGGGCCGCGCTTCGAACCCGCCGACGTCGCGGAGATGCTGGCGTCCAGCACCGCGATCCTGCTGCCCGCGCTGGACGAGGTCATCGGCGCGGGCGTGGTGACGTCGCTGGAGGACGCGCTGGCGTTCCGGCACGAGCTGCTCCGGCGCCTGGTCGCCGACTCGATGCCACCACCCGTGCGCCGCGCCCTGCACCGCGAGGCAGGCGAGATGCTGCTCAGGCGCGGCGACTCCGCCGTCGTGGCCGCGAAACACCTGCTGCACGGCGCCCAGGGCGGTGACGCGCGGTCGCTCGACGGCCTGGTCACCGCCGCGACCGCCGTGCTGCTCACCGCACCCGACGCCGCCGCCGAGCTCGCGGTGCGGGCACTCGAACTGACCGACCAGGCGGCCCCGTCGCTGCTGCACCGCACGGTCGTCGCGGTCCGCGCGCTGATCGCGGCGGGCAGGCTCGCCGCGGCGCAAGCGCTCGCGCAGGACGCGTTGTCCCGCCAGGTCTCCCCGGAGTCCGCCGCCGTGCTGCGGCACTGCGTGGCCGTGACGACGTTGCTGACCGCGCGGCACGCCGAGTCGGTCGAGAGCTCCGAGGCGTTGCTCGTCGAGCCCGGCCTGCTGCCGGAACTCGTGCCGTGGGTGGAGATCACCCGCATGATGGCGCTGCTCGGCCACGACCGGCGCCGCGCGGGAGAACTGGCGGAGACCGTCGTGCGCACCCACCGGGGAGCGCCGGACGACGTGCTGGCGACGGCTCTGGCGGTGCTCGCGGCCATCGCGCGCGACACCGGACAGCCCGGCGCCGCACTGGAACTGGCCCGCGAGGCCGCCAGGTCCGTCACCTCCCACGACCTCTGCGCGTACCCGCAGCTGCTGCTCGCGACCGTGTTCTCCGGGCTGCGGGAGTTCGCGGAGGCCGACAGCGTGCTGCGGCGGGCGCGCGGCGGGCCGTCCGCCGTGGTCACCAAGACGATCATGACCGGGGTCGTGCAGGCCAGGATCCTGTTGCAGGCGGGGCGGATCGAGGAAGCCGCCGCCGAGGCGCGCACCGCGTTGACCACGGCGGAGGAGACGGGACACGCGGCGCTCGTGGCGCCCGCATTGGCCGTGCTCGCGATGGTCGCGATCCACACCGGCGACCTGCCCTCCGCGGTCGAGCACGTCGAGCGCTGCCGTGAGAGCGTTCCCGCCGACGGGATCATGTTCTCCCGCGCCTACTACCAGTGGGCCGACGTGCTGGTCACCCACGTGGGCTCCGGGCTGGAGAAAGCACTGGCGCTGCTCGACGGCGAGCACTCCGGTCTGGTGTCTTCCGGGCTCTTCGCCGAGGAACCCCGTGCCGCCGGGTGGTTCGTGCGCCGCGCGCTGGAGGCGGGTGACGAACGGCTCGCCAAGGCCGTCGTCGACCGGGTGGAACGGCTGGCGGCGGAGAACCCCGGGTTCGGCGCGGTGGCGGCGGCAGCGCTGCACGCGCGCGGTCTGGCCGACGCCGACACCTCGGCGCTGGAACTGGCCGCGCAGCAGCACGGCGACCTGTGGACGCGGGCGAACGCGACAGAGGACCTCGGCGTGCTGCTGACGGACCGCGCCGCGTCGGTGAAGGCGCTGGAGAGCGCGCTGGAGCTGTACCGGGAGATCGGCGCGTCCCGTGACAGCGCTCGCGTGCTGGGAAGGCTGCGCAAGCTCGGGCGGCGCCGCCGCGCGGAACCGGCACGCCCCGCGTCCGGGTGGTCCGGTCTGGACGACACCGAACGCGCCATCGCGAACCTCGTCGCGAAGGGTCAGACGAACCGGCAGATCTCCACGCAGCTGTTCATGTCACCGCACACGGTGAACTTCCACCTGCGCAAGATCTTCCGGAAGCTCGGGATCAGCTCTCGCGTCGAACTGGTGATGCGGTCTCGGGACGACCGGTGAGCCGCTTGGTCTGACGGCGCAGCTGGAGGATGCGGGCGGCACCGACGACCGCGACCAGCACCGCGCCGCCGATCGCCGCGAAGAGCAGCGCGACACCCAGCGGAAGGCTGAACTGGCCCCACAGGAAGTGGATCGTCGTGGTGCCGCCGTTCTGCAGGATGAAGACCAGCAGGAAGATCAGCACGAAGATCGCCACCAGCACGGCGATCCACGTGCCGCTGATCCGCGTCGGCCTCGTCGTCTTCTGCACGGTCGCCGGGGGAGCCGACGGCCGGTTCACCGCCGGCGGTGTGCTCGGCGGAGCAGCCGGGATCGGCTCGGTGACCGGCGCTTTCTGGGTCTCGTCCCTGGGAGTTGCCACGACGACGATTATCGGCTCCCAGGCGTGATCCCGCTTGTTGGCGAACGGGTGGCTACAGCCGGCGCAGCCCCGTCAGAACCCGTTCGAGCAGCGCGATGTTGGGCTTCTCGCCCGGCTCGTGCACCGCGACCAGGTTGAGCGTGATCAGGTCGCTCAGCAGCACCCTCGTGACACCGAGCGGGATCTTCATGAGCGCCGAGATCTCGGCGACCGATCGCGGCTGCAGGCACAGCCGCATCATCGCCGCCTGGTCGTTGGAAGCGCGGTAGAGCCGTTCCTCGTCCGTCGAGAGCAGCGTCTCCAGACGCAGGTCGTGGCGGGCCGTGGTGCGGCCGCCCGTGCGCGTGTAGGGACGGATGAGCGAGCTGTCCCGCGCGGGGACGTTGGGTGGTGCGTCTTCCTGCATAAGCCACTCCGGTGGCTCCGGTGGACGTTGGCGCAACGGTTGCTGACGTGGCAGCTGCTGGGTCTCCGAGCCGTGCGAGTCACCTCGCTCGTCGGCCTGCAGCCACCTGCGGGTCGCCGGGGAGCCGAATCGCGCCCCGGTGTAACCGATTTCCGTCGCTTCCTCGTCGTGCACGTGCCCAAGCTATAACGAAGTGGGCCAAATGTATGTCGATCACGTTGCCTTTTTGACACCCAGATCGAATCTGACCTGTATTGCAGTGCCGGACGACGTCGTTTGGGTGCGCACGAGGTCCGCCAAACGGTTGACAAGCAACAGACCGCGACCGCCTGGTTCGTTTGCGTGAACAGGGGTGCGTCCAGCCAGAACATCGGTGATGTGACCGCTGTCGTTGACTTGGCAAACAATGCTTTCGCTTTCGGTCCACATCCGGACCGTGCTCTCGCCGCCGCCGTGGCGGACGCTGTTCGTCGCGAGCTCGGTGACCGCGAGCGCGAAGTCGTCGAGGCGGTCCTGCGCCAGCCCGAGCTTCACGGCGTGCTCACGGGCGAACGTCCGCACCGCGGCCATCGCCCCGGCGCCCACCGACGTGCTCACCGCGTCCACCGGGATCACCAGCGGCAACGAGTGCGCGGCCAGGACCACCCGCGCGGGGTGGAAGTGGTCGCTCGGGCGGTGACCGCCCGCGTCGATCACGACGGGATGGGTCTTCTCGGCGTCGGCGAGGACGTCGTGCCTGAGCGCGGAGGTGTCGTACGGGCACAGGATGCTGAGGTCGCGGCCGCTGAACGCGTAGTTGACCAGCGCCTCGTGCAGCGCGCACGCCGGGTACTCGGCGTCGGTGCGCTGGTCCCACACCGGCTCGCTGATGATGCGGACGGCCCCGCGGTGCCGGTCGGCGAACGCGCGGAGCTCGGGGATGATCCGGCCGGGGTTGCGGCCGGTGTCCGCCATGTCGACGAAGGTCACGAGGTGCGCGAACCCGCTCAGCGCTTCCCTGAGCAGCTCAAGGTTCCTGCTGGGCACCGCCACGGCGACGGGTTCGGCGTTCGCCAGACCCTCCACCACGAACGGAACGGTCCCGTCGATGTAGGACTCCTCGTCGGAGTAGAACAACGCCGGATGTGCGAACGTCATGTGCCACCTCTCGTGAACATCCCAGGATGCGCACCTGTGAGTGTTGCTCAAACCATCATTTCTTGACCCTCACACCGTGTCAGCCCCTACACAGGAGCAGTCATGTTCACCATCGGAGACTTCGCCCATCTGGGGCGGGTGTCGGTGCGGATGCTGCGCCACTACGACGCGGTCGGGTTGCTCCCGCCCGCCCACGTGGACCCGTCGAGCGGCTACCGCTTCTACACCGCCGCCCAGCTGCAACGACTCAACCGCGTGGTCGCGCTGAAGGACCTCGGCCTGACGCTCGACCAGGTCCGCGTCGTGCTCGACGAGGAACTCCCGGTCGAGCAGCTGCACGGCATGCTGTCGTTGCGGCGAGCCGAGCTGCGTCAGCGGATCGTCGCGGACTCCTCCCGCCTGCGCCGGGTCGAGGCACGTCTCCGCGCCATCGAAAGAGAGGGCGCCATGCCCACCGACGAGATCGTCGTCAAGGCCGTTCCCGCCATCCGCGTCGCGCGCCTGAGCGCCACCGCCGCGTCCTACGAGCCGGAGGACATCGGCCCGGTCATCCAGCCGCTCTACCCGGAGCTGTTCGACCGGCTGGGACGCGCGGGCGTCACGCCGTCCGGCCACGGCATCGCCACCTACGAGCCCGCTCCCGGCGACGAGGTGCTCGTGCACGCCGGTGTCGCGGTGGCCGTCGAACCCTCGGCCGCGTACGACTTCGAGGTCGTCGACCTGCCGGCGCTGGCGGAGGCGGCGACCGTCGTGCACCGCGGTTCGATGGACGACGTCGACGTGACCTACCAGGCCGTCGCGGCGTGGATCGAGGCGCACGGGTACAAGCAGAACGGGTTCGCGCGGGAGGTGTACCTCAGCTACGGCGAGGGCGATCCCGCGGACTGGGTGACGGAGCTGCAGCTGGAGATCACCAAGCCGTGAGGCAGGCGGCGCCGCCCGGTCAGTGGTCGTCGGAGTGGATGCGCCTGTGCAACGACTCCATCCGCTCGTCCAGCTGCGCCGCGATCATCGCCGACGACATCAGCTCGTCCACGAAGTCCGCGGGCGGGCTGTCGTCGTACTTGTAGAACAGCTTGTGCTCCAGGGTCGCCCAGAAGTCCATGGCGATGGTCCGCAGCTGCACCTCGACCTTCACGTGCTCGACCCGGTCCGACAGAAACACCGGGATCTGCACGATGAGGTGCAGGCTGCGGTACCCGTTCGGCTTCGGGGAGGCGATGTAGTCCTTGGTGCGCAGGATCTTCACGTCGTGCTGGCGCGCGAGCATGGTCCTGACCCGGTAGACGTCCGAGACGAACGGGCAGATGACCCGCACGCCCGCGATGTCGTCCAGCACCTCGCCGATCGCGTCGATGTCGAGTGGAAAACCCTTGCGGCGCAGCTTCTCCAGGATGCCTTCCGGCTTCTTCACCCGGTTGGTGATGTGCTCGATCGGGTCGTGCCGGTGGACCGAGTCGAACTCCTCGCTCAGGATCCGGAGCTTCGTCATCAGCTCCTCGATCGCGAACTTGTAGACGAGCAGCCGCCGGTCGAGGTCGCGGAGGAGACTCAGGTCGTCGGCCAGGTCGGTCACCACACCAGAGTACTGATCACGCGGATCCGAACCGCGCGACGGCTTCGGGGGCGTAGCCGTAGAAGCCGGGAAGACCACCCGTGTGGAGGAACACGACGGGCACGTCGCTGCGCGGGGCGATCTCGCGGAACTTCACGGCGGCCTTGCCGGTGTACACCGGGTCGAGGACCACGCCCTCGGTCTCGGCGAACAGCTTCAGCACGCTCCACATCTCCGGCGTCGGCACGCCGTAGCCCGGCCCGATGGTGTCGTCGGTGACGGTGAGGTGAGCGAGCTCCGGCACCGGTTTCCCGAGCAGGGCCGCCGCCTCCGCGCAGAGGGTCCGCAGCTCCTGCTCGGCGTCCGCGGCGGTGTGGGAGACGCTCGCGGCGTGGACGGTGCCCGGCCAGCCCAGCAGCTCGGTGCCGAGCGCGATGCCCGCGGCCGTGGCGCCGCTGCCGTCCGGCACGACGATCATCGCGTCGTCGATGCCGCGGTCGTGGAGCTGGCCGACCAGCTCCACGGCGGCCGCGACGTAGCCGAGCGCGCCCCGGCCGTTCGAGCCGCCCACCGGAAGTGTGACGGCCTTGTCGTGGTTGACCTTCTCGTAGGCCAGCGCGGCCTCGTCGGCGTCCGCGCAGACGTGCACGTTCGCGCCGAACATGTGGTCCAGCACGATGTTGCCGGACCTCTCGTACGCGTCGCCCTCCATCGGCACCTTGGCGGTGAGCACGAGTTCGCACCGCAGGCCGAGCTTCGCGCACGCGGCCGCGGTCTGGCGGCCGTGGTTGGTCTGCAGCGCGCCGAACGTGATGATCGTGTCGGCGCCGTCCTCGAGGGCCTGGCCGAGGAGGAACTCGAGTTTGCGGAGCTTGTTGCCGCCCGCGCCGAGGCCGTTGACGTCGTCGCGCTTGATCAGGACCGGTGGGCCGCCGAGCGCTGCCGCGAGCCTCGGGGCGTCGTCGAGCGGGGTCGGCCAGCTGCCCAGTGCGACTCGGGGGAACGAGCTCAGGTCCATGCCCGCAGCTTAGATCTCGCGCCCGAACTCGGCGTACCGCGTGGTGCCGCTCTCCAGCGCGGCCACGGCGAGGGTGAGCCTGCGGTGCAGCGAGGGGTAGATCCTGGGCCTGGCCTCGTCGAGCGTCAGGTACACCACGCCTTTCAGCTCCGGGTCGCACGCCACGGCACCGTCCACGACGCCGCCGTCGAACACGAACTGGTGGCAGTCGCGCCAGACCCCGTTGCGAGGAGTCCAGTCCACGACGAGCAACCGTCCGAGGTGGACGTCCAGGCCGAGCTCCTCGCGGATCTCGCGCAGCGCCGCCGCCTTCGGGGACTCGTCGTCCTCCGTCATGCCGCCGGGGATGTCCAGCACCGCCTTGTAGGCCGGCACCACGAACAGCACACGTCCGCCGGAATCACGGATCAGGGCGCCGCCGGCAGAGGTCTTGGTAGGGCGGCGGGACGCCACACCCGATTCGTGCTCGAGCTCGGCAGGGCCCTCGTCGAGGACGTCGGCGGCGAATGCGGCGGGGTCTCCCGCGTGCTGGGCTGACACCCGTCGATGATCACACCACGGGGTGAATCGCGCATCGGCGCGTCTGCCGTTCGGCGCTGGTGAGCGGCCGTCTGACGATGACGGTCCGCGACCAAACGAAGGAGTAGTACGCTCAGCGGTGTAACTCCGTGCGATCAATCGCCGATGTCCAGGCAACATCGGTGGAGGTGACGCCAATGGGGGCAACCGGTGCCGCCAAGCGCAGACATGACGGCAGATCGGCCCCATGGTCGGTGGTCGGGCTGACTGTCGTGTTCGTCGTGGTGGCCCAGGTCCAGTTCGCCATCGCGATCGCGGAATCGGTCTGGTGGCCGGCCGTGGTCGGGGTGCTGCTGCTGGGTGCGGCGGTCGCGTTCGTCAAGACGGCGCGCAGGCTGCGGTGGGAGGACAGCGACTCGTACGAGGCGCCGCCCGAGGTGGCCAAGCCCCTCCCGTCGCACCACGAGCCGCACGTCGACGCCGACGGAAGCCTCGCCCGCGCGGTCGGCGACGTGGTCCAGGCGTCCCGGCGCTGGCGGGCCTGACGAGCTGATGAACGGCAGGCCGGGCCACGAGGTGGTCCGGCCGCTTGGTCATGTCCGGCACTCTGTTCTCGGCGAGCCGACTGGCCGCTGCTCAAGTCCTGAACGGGTTCGGCAGGTGCGCCCACGCCGTCGTCGCGGGGTCCAGCCGCATCAACGTGAGCGGCTTCGCCGGCAGGGGGTCGTTGAGCAGCGCGTGCCGGTCCGGCGTGTCGGGAACGGCCTTCGCCACGACCTCCCACAGCTCGGCGTCCGGTGCGTCGAGCGCTCCGACCAGCCCGGTCATCGCGGTCGCGAAGAACGTGGCGAACGTCTTGGCGCGCAACGCCTCCGGGCTCGCGTGCAGCCGTGACGGCAGGTCGGGGCGCGGGCTGACCCTGATGTCGGCGAGGTCGCGGTAGACCACCCGGCTCGGCCTGCCGTTCACCAGTCCCACCAGCAGGTTCTGCTCGTGCGCCTCCAGCGCCACGCCGCGGGCGAGCAGCGTCATCAACGGCGGCACGGTCAGTTCCGCGAACTCCGCGAGCCACCCGATCGGGTCATCGGGAGGCGACAGGCTCAGCGCGGCCAGCGGCAGCAGGGTCTCGCCCTCGCGTGGCACGGGTTTGTCGCGCAGGACCACGGCCAGCCGGCGGTCCGGTTCGCCGTTCGTGAGCACGGCGGCCGACGCCCGGTTGTGCTGCAGCCCGATCCCCTCGACGACGTCGGCGAGGAAGCCGGACACGGTGGTGGCCGAGGCGATCGAGCCGGCGGAGATGTCGCGCACGGCCGACGTGATCTGGGCGCTCACCGAGGTCTTCACGTGCCAGTCGCCCGCGGACAGGGTCCGCAGCGCCATGAGCGGGCTGGCGTCCATCGTGCCGGCGCTGGGCACTGCGAGGCGGTCGGCCTGCCACGGGTGCACCGGCAGGAGGATCCGGTCGCCGTCGGTGAGCTCGGCGGGCCAGTCGCCGAACACGACGTGGTCCTTCGCCGGGTGCAGGCGCAGCGCGACGACCGGGCGGTGCTCCGGGCCGTAGGCGAGGTGGTCTAGGGCGGTGAACCCGGTGCGGTTGCGGCAGCACGGGTGCAGCGGATGGCCGTCCACGACGCTCTGCTCGTGCTCTTCCAGCGACCGCTCGAGGAATGGCGTCGTGATCGGGCTCGCCGTGCGCGACAGCGCCAGTCCGGCGACGCTGTGAGC
>JASLAV010000644.1 GCA_030146905.1 Lentzea sp.
CGGCCTGCCCCAGTTCCCCGCCGACGCGACCTTCTCCAGCACCGCCCGAGCCCGGTCGTCGCGGAGGAAACCGAGGCGGAACCGCAACGGGTCCTGGTTCATCTTCGCCGCCAGCCCGTCGACGATCAGCTCACGCGCGCAGGCGACGTCGGGGGAGTAGACGTTGCGCATGCTGCCGGTGTTGAAGCCTTTGTCCGTCTCAGCCAACAAGTGGGTGGCGGTGCCGAAGTTGTACGGCATCGATTGTGAAAGGTGGAAGAACGTCTGGGAGAAGCCGATGTCGCCTACCGGCAGCCGTGCGGCCATGGCGGTGAACAGCTCGCCGAGCCCGTGGCTCAGGTCGGTGCAGACGCTGGTGTGCCGTTGGGCGTAGCTCAGCACGGTGTTGCCCACATAGGACACTCGTACGCGTGAGGTGGCCATGGGGTGTGCGCGTCCCTGGCGGGTATCGTCGGCTCGGTGCCACATGAGCTTGACGGGCTTGCCGATTTTGCGGGAAACCTCCGCGGCCTCCAGCGCTGCGTCGAAGAAGAGCTTGCGTCCGAACGAACCACCGCCTTCGGTCACGTGCACGGTGACCGCGTTCGCCGGCAGTCCGAGCTTGGCGGCGATCAGTTTCTGGGCGACGATCGGGGCTTTCACCGAGGACCAGATCTCCGCTCGGCCTGGCCGCACGTCGGCGATGGCGCAGTTGGGTTCCAGGGCGCTGTTGCCGCGGAAGTAGAAGGTGAACCTTCCTTCCACGGTCGGCGTCAGCGGCGGCGGGCCGAGCAGGAGTTCCGCCGCACGGAGCTCCGCCAGCACGGTGTCGTCGGATTTTCCCTCTGCTGTACCGGGTCTCCACGACACCAGCAGCGCGCGCACGCCGTCGATGCACTGGCCGAAAGTGTCCGCGCGCACCGCGACCCCGGTCGAGATGACCACGACGTCGGTAACGCCTGGCAGTGCGCGGACCTCGGCAAGGTTCAGCACCGAGCCCACCTTGCCGTTGATGGTCGGAGGGCGGCACACCATCGTCGGCAGAGCGCCGGGCACGGTGAGATCCATCGTGAACTTCTTGCGCCCGGTCACGGCGGCCACCCCGTCGACCCGGTTGTGCGGCTTGCCTATGACGGTGAAGCTCTGCCGCGGTTTGAGCGTCACGACCACTTGCTGCGATTGGGTGCTCGCGGCTTTCCCGGCCAGAGCACCGATACCGACCCTGCGGCCGGCACCGATCACCACCCCGTCCTCGATCACGAGATCTTTCGTGCCGAGTTCCGTCGCTGCGGCCTCCAGCAAGCGCAGCCGGGCGGTTGCGGCGGCGACCCGGATAGGGGTGTAGGTCGCGATGGTCGTGTTGGACGCGCCGGTGAGCTGGTTGAACAGCAACTCGGGGCGTGCGTCGGCCAGTGAGACGCGGACCCGGTCCGGCGACACGTCCATCTCCTCGGCGATCAGCATCGCCGTGGACGTGGTGATGCCCTGCCCGACCTCGGCCCGCGGCAGCGAGAACAGCACGATGCCGTCGGCATCGACCTCCACCGTGATGAGTCCGGAGGTCGGCAGCGCCGCCGCGGTCATCACGTCGTTGAGGTCGACCAGCCGCGTGAGGTCCGGCGAGGGGATCTCCTCCTCACCGAACCTGGCTGCGGTCACAAGCGTCGGTGCCGCCAGCACGTACCCGAGGAACCGGCGTCGTTTCACGACGGCCTGTTCATGTCGGGGATTTCGATCGAGATGCGCCGTCCCTCGGAGAAGAACAGCAGCACGAACCGGCGGATGACTTCTTCGAGCGTCCACGCGGCGTCCGGGATGAGCGGCAACGGGATCAGGTGCTCGCGGAACGCCACCAGCTTCGGCCAGGCGGAGCCGATCAGCGTCTCCCAGAAGGGTTCGCGGCTCAGACCGATCCAGTTGCCGATCCGGTCGCCGACGGTGTAGCGGGAGAACGCGTTGATCATCGGCCGGGTCAGGCCGCCGTCGACCTCCGCGACGATGCCGAGCAGGTCGTCCGCCAGCGCCATGCCCTCGCGGGTGGGGCCGAGAGCGGGGTCGAGCAGCTGCTTCGACTGCGCGTTGGCCGCCTCCCACGTCGCTGGGATGTACTCGTCGCGGATGCCGAGCATGTGCGCCGTGACCTGCCAGACGTGCAGGTACGCGGCCGAGTCCGACGGACTGACCCGCACGCCCCATTCCAGCATCTTGCGCATGACGAACGTGGGCAGGCTGTGCCAGGTGACGAGCATGTCCGCGAGGCTGATCGGGATCTTCTGGCCGCCGTTCGTGCCGGACCACCCCGGCGACTTCGGCAGCAGGTGCCGCACCGCCGCGTGCACCATGCGGGTCTTCACCGCGGTCACGATCATTTCGCCCTGCGGCTGGTACGCGTCCAGGTCACCTACGTCGTAGCCGAGTTTCGCCGTCTTGGCGACGCGGTCCTTCATGTCCGCGCCGCCCTTGGAGTAGTAGACGGCGCGGGCTTCCTTGGGAATCGCTGTGCTCATCAGCCCGCTGCCCAGTCCATACAGGACACCGACGTAGATTCCCTTGGTCCTGTTGAACTGTGCCGCGGCGTCGAGCTTGCGCTGGTCCGCCCAGGTCGGTAAGCGGCGTGCCCGCTCCATGAAGTCGCGCAGATCGGCCGGCAGCCCATCGGGTAACGGCTGGTCGTTGCGGGTCCAGGTGCGCAGCAGCTGGTTGACGCGTGGGACGTCACCGCGGTCGATCACCGCGGCGAGCAACTGGTCGGCCTCGTCATCCCACACCCAGTTCGGGTCGGTGCCGGTGCCGGAACCCGCGAGGGACCCGCTGGGCGACCACGTCCACAGCGCGCTCGCGTTGGCGGGGGAGGCGAGGCACAGCGCGCCCAGCGTCCCACCCGCGACCAACATCCTGCGCCTGCTGATTTCGTTCATGACAGGAGCTCCTCGTCGAGTCCGCGTGCTCAGGAAGGCCGGTTGGTGTCGGGGATCTCGATGTGCACCTCACGCCCCTTGGTGAGGTAGAACATGATGTAGCGGCGTGCGGCCTCGTCGAGCGTCCAGGCGAGCTGCGGCACCAGCGGCAACGGGATCAGCTTCTCCCGGAAGCTCACGAGCTTCGGCCAGACCGAGGCGATGGTCGGGTCCCAGAACGGTTCTCGTTCGATGCCGTCCCAGTCCGCGATCTGGTCGCCGACGAGGTAGCGCGCCAGCGCGTTGACCATGGGGCGGCTGGTGCTCGCGGGACTGGTCTGCTCCGCGAGCTGGCCGAGCAGGATGTCCGTCAGCTCCATCCCCTCGCGCGTCGGGCCGAGCACGGGGTCGAGCAGCTGGCGCGACTGGGCGTTGGCCGCGTCCCACGTCGCCGGGATGTATTCGTCGCGGATGCCGAGCAGGTGCGCGGTCACCTGCCACACGTGCAGGTACGCCGTGGACTCTGCGGAGGTGATCGGGACCCGCCACTCCAGCATCTTGCGCATCGCGTAGGTCGGCAGGGTGTGCCAGGTGACGAGCATGTCCGCCAGGCTGATCGGGATCTTCTGGCCGCCGCTCGTGTCGGACCACCCCGGTGACTTCGGCAGCAGGTGCCGCACGGCCGCGTGCACCATCCTGGTCTTGACCGCCTCGACGATGATCGCGCCGCTGGGCTGGTAGGCGTCCAGGTCTCCGACCGCGAAACCGAGGCGGCTGGTCTTCGCGACGCGGTCCTCCATGTCGGCGCCGCCCTTGGAGTAGTACACGGCGCGGGCCTCGCGCGGGATCGCCGTGCTCAACATGCCGCCGCCGACACCGTTGAGCAGGTTGAGGTAGAAGCCCCTGCTGACGTTGAACCTGGCCGCGACGTCGAGCTTGCGCTGATCGGCCCACGCCGGCAGCTGCCGGGCCCGCTGCATGAAGTCGCGCACGTCCGCCGGCAGTCCGTCCGGCAACGGCTGGTCGTTGCGGGTCCAGGCGCGCATCACCTGGTTGACGCGCGGGACGTCACCGCGGTCGATCACCGACGCGAGCAGCTGGTCGGCCTCGTCGTCCCAGACCCAGTTCGGGTCGGCGCCCGCGCCGGAGCCCGCCACCGACCCGGCGGGCGCCCAGGTCCACTCCCGTCCCAGCGCGGGGGAGGCCATGCCGAGCGCCCCCAGCGCTCCGAGCGTGCCGCCCGCGATCAACATGTTGCGCCTGCTGAGTCCGTCCATCAGGTGGGAGTCCTCCTCGACTTCGATGTCGCGTTGATACAATGAAACAAGGTGAGTATCTCTGTATCATGGGAGCACAGGCGTGCTCATGATCGCCAGAGTTCGTCAGGGGGAACGAGGTTGGAACCTGTACCGTCGACCGCCATGAGTTCCCCGGACGCCCGTTCGGTGCTGGAGCTGGCGTTCAGCGAAGCGGTCGAGGGCGCGGACGCCGACGACGAGGTCACCACGCGCCTGCTCGACGCCGCGCACGAGCAGTTCCGCCGCAGGGGCATCAAGCGGTCCACGATGGCGGACGTCGCGAAGCTCGCCGGCCTGTCGCGGATCACTGTCTACCGCCGGTTCGCGACCAAGGACGCGTTGGTGGAACACGTGGTGCGGCGCGAGTTCCGGCGCTACTTCGACCAGTTCATCATCGACGTCCGGGGCGCCGAGACCGTGGCGGACCGGGTCGTCGTGGGATTCGTGAGCTCGTTGCGCGCCATCCGCGACAACCCGCTCATCGGCGGCCTGATGGACGTCGAACCGGACGCCGTCGTGCCGTCCATGATCAGTGATGAGGGCCGGACGCTGGCCGCCGTGCGGGAGTTCGTCGCGAGCAGGCTGCGCTGGGAGCAGCACGCGGGCACCGTGTCGCACGCCGTCGACGTCGACGTGGTGGCCGAGATGATGGTCCGCATCTCCGCCTCCTTCCTGGTGATCCCCAGCCACGTCATAGACCTCGACGACGACGAGCAGCTGCGCTCGGTGGCCCGGCGGTTCCTGGTGCCGATGCTCGAGCCACCGCGCGAGCCTCACTCGTAGCGCTCGCCCCTCGCGGCCTTCTCCCGCAGCGAGGCCGGTGGCGCGAACCGATCTCCGTACGCGGCAGCCAGTTCCTCCGCGCGCGCGACGAATCCGGGGAGCCCGCCGGGGTAGCCGTTGACGTACTGCAGCACCCCGCCGGTCCACGCCGGGAAGCCGATGCCCAGGATCGAGCCGACGTTGGCGTCGGGCACGGACCGCAGCACGCCCTCGTCCAGGCAACGGATCGAGTCGAGTGCCTCGGCGAACAGCATCCGCTCCTTCATGTCCTCGAACGGGATCTCGCGGCCCGGCACGGTGAAGTGCTCGCGCAGCCCCGGCCACAGCCCGGTCCGCTTGCCGTCGGCGTACTCGTAGAAGCCCGCCCCGCTCGACCGGCCACCGCGGCCGAACTCGTCGATCATGCGGTCGACGACGACCTCGGCACCGTGCGCGTGCCACTGTCCGCCCTCGGCCAGCACCGCAGCCTTGGTCTCCTCGCGGATCTTGCGCGGCAGCGTCAACGTCAGCTCGTCCAGCAACCGCAGCGGCGGCGCGGGATAGCCCGCCTGGGAGCCTGCCTGCTCGATCGACGCGGGGTGCAGGCCCTCACCGAGCATCGCCACCGCCTCGTCGATGAACCGGCCGATCACCCGGCTGGTGAAGAACCCCCGGCTGTCGTTGACCACGATCGGCGTCTTGCCGATCTGCCGGGCGATGTCGACGGCCTTGGCAATGGTCTGCTCGCTGGTCTTCTCACCGACGACGATCTCCAGCAATGGCATCTTGTCCACCGGTGAGAAGAAGTGCAGGCCGATGAAGTCCTCCGGCCGCCCGACCCCCTCGGCCAGCTTCGTGATCGGCAACGTCGACGTGTTGGACCCCAGCACCGCGTCCGCCGTGACGACGCCCTCGATCTCGGCGAACACCTTCTGCTTGACATCCGGGTCCTCGAAGACCGCCTCGATCACCAGGTCGCAGCCGGCGAGATCGGTGGCGTCGGCGGTCGGCGTGATCCGCGCGAACGCGTCGGGTGTCTTCGCGGAGTACTGCCTGCCCTTCTCCGCCGCGTCGAGCGAGACGTCCTTGAGCACGACCTCCAGCCCGGCTTTGGCGCAGGAGTAGGCGATCCCGGCCCCCATCATGCCCGCGCCCAGCACGGCGACCTTGCGCGCGGCGTGCCTCGGGTGGCCGAGCGGGCGGTTGCCCCCGGAGTTGACGTGCTGCATGTCGTAGAAGAACGCCTGCATCATGTTCTTCGCGACCTGGCCGGTCATCAGCTCGACCAGGTAGGTCGTCTCGACCTTCTCCCCGGCCTCGAAGCTCAACTGCGCGCTTTCGACGGCGGCGGCCAGGATGTTGCGCGGTGCAGGCATGTTCGCGCCCTTGAGCTGCTTGCGCAGGTTGGCGGGGAACGCGGGCAGCATCGCCGCGACCTTCGGGTTCGACACCGCGCCACCGGGCATCCGGTAGCCCGCCACGTCCCACGGCTGCTTCGCGTCCGGGTTGGCGAGCACCCACTCCCTGGCCTTGGCGAGCATTTCCTCCGGCGTCGCGGCGAGCTCGTCGACCAGGCCCTTGGCGAGCGCCTTCGCCGGGCGGTGGCGGGTGCCGGTCAGCAGCATGTCCGTCAACGCCGTCCGCAACCCGAGCAGCCGCACGGTCCTGGTCACACCGCCACAGCCCGGCAGCAGCCCCAGCGTGACCTCCGGCAGGCCGAACCGGCTGTCGGCGGCATCCAGCGCGACGCGGTGGTGGCAGGCGAGCGCGATCTCGTAGCCACCGCCGAGCGCCGTGCCGTTCAACGCAGCGGCGACCGGCCTGCCGAACGTCTCCAGTCGGCGCAGCTGGGCCTTGAGCACCCGGCACACCTCGCTGATCTCGGCGGCGTTCTCCGGTCGCGCCCTGCTCATGAACCCGACGTCACCGCCGGCGAAGAAGCTCGCCTTGGCCGAGGTGAGCACGACACCGGTGACGGTCTCGCGCTCGGCCTCCAGCCTGGTGACGACGGCCTCCATGGCGTCCACATAGGACTGATTCATCGTGTTGACTGGCTGGTCGGGGTCGTCCATGGTCATCACGACGACGCCGTCAGAGCCCTGCTCCCAGCGGATCACGGTGTTACCTCCCGGTCAGAGACGTTCGACGACGGTCGCGATGCCGATGCCGCCACCGGCGCACAGGCTGACCACGGCCCGACGCGCGTCCCGGCGTTCCAGCTCGTCGACGACGGTGCCGACGAGCATCGCCCCGGTGGCCCCGAGCGGATGGCCCATGGCGATCGCGCCGCCGTTGACGTTGACCTTGTCCCACGGCAGGCCGAGGTCCCTGACGTACTTGAGGACCACCGACGCGAAAGCCTCGTTGATCTCGAACAGGTCGATGTCGTCCACGGTCAGACCGGCCAGGCCGAGTGCCTTGCGGGTAGCGGGCGCCGGACCGGTGAGCATGATCGTCGGATCGGCTCCGCTGACCGCGGCGGCCACGATCCGGGCGCGCGGGGTGAGACCGTGCTCCACGCCGGCCTGCTTCGAGCCGACCAGCACCAGCGCTGCGCCGTCCACGACACCTGAGGAGTTGCCAGGGGTGTGGACGTGCTCGATGCGCTCGACCCAGTGGTACTTCAGCAGCGCCACCGCGTCGAAGCCGCCCATCTCACCGATGCCAGCGAACGACGGCTGCAGCTCGCCCAGAGTCTCCTCGGATGTGTGCGGGCGCATGTGTTCGTCCTGGGCCAGCACGGTGACGCCGTTGCGGTCCTTCACCGGGATGACGGACTTGGTGAAGTAGCCGCCGGTCCACGCCTGCGCGGCCAGCAACTGCGACCGGACCGCGTAGGCGTCCACGTCGTGGCGGGTGAAGCCCTCGGTCGTCGCGATGAGGTCGGCGCTTATGCCTTGCGGCACGAAGTACGTGTCGTAGGCCGTCTCCGGGTCGGCGGCCATCGCCCCGCCGTCACTGCCCATAGGCACGCGGGACATCGACTCGACACCGCCCGCGAGGACGAGCTGGTCCCAGCCGGACCGGACCTTCTGCGCCGCGGTGTTCACCGCCTCCAGCCCGGAGGCGCAGAACCGGTTGAGCTGCGCGCCCGCGGTGGTGTCCGGTAACCCGGCCGCGAGCACCGCCGCCTTGGCGAGGTTCATGCCCTGGTCGCCGACCGGCGTGACGACCCCGAGGAGGACGTCGTCCAGCCGCGCCGGGTCCAGGTTCGGCTGGCGGTGCCGCAGCTCACCTATCAGGCCTGTCACCAGGGACACCGGTTTGACGTGGTGCAAAGCGCCGCCGCGGCCCTTGCCGCGCGGGGTGCGGATGGCGTCGTAGATGAATGCTTCGGTCACTGGTCCTCACGCTTCCTCTTCGCCCGCGGCAGGTCCGGCGGGGACAGGTGGTGGGGCTGTTGACTGACTGTCAATAACGTCGAACGTAGCAGCGATCCGTTCGAACGCAACAGGATCTCGTTCTGAATCGACACTGACGAGCCAGGTGCGACGGCGCTATTGACATCGAGTCAACAGTGGCGGCACGGTGGAACTCGCTCAGCCGAGACCAGTTGGTTCGCGATGGAGGGAACCCGCCGTGGCCGAAGGGCAGCTGCACCAGGCCGTCGAAGGCCTGACGATCACGAAGTTGTTGCGCCGCAACGCTCAGCAGTTCGGCGACCTTCCCGCGCTCACCGCGGGCATCGGCCCGGACGCGCCCACGCTGACGTGGTCGCGGTTGCGTGCCGAGGTCGCCTTGCTCACCCGAGGTCTTGCCGCGGTCGGGCTGGGCCGCGGTAACCGGATGCTGATCGCGATGTCCAAACGGCCGGAGCACTGGATCGTCGACCTCGCTGCGGTCCACCTCGGGGCGTTGCCCTGCAGCACCTACGACACGTTGAGCACCGAGCAGATCCGGTTCGTGGCGCAGCACAGCGCGGCGACCGTCCTCGTCCTGGAGGGCGAGGAGCAAATGCGCCGCTGGCAGCCAGTTCTCGACGACCTGCCCCAGCTCCGCTCCGTCGTCGTGCTCGACCCGGCCGTCGCGCCGGCCGGAGACCTCAGGTCCGTCAGCTACGCGGACCTGCGCGGTGCGGAGGACCCCGCGTTCGAGATGCTGACCGACGAGATCACGCCACACCAGCCGCTGGCCCTCGTCTACACCTCCGGCACCACCGGCGAGCCCAAGGGCGTGGTCCTGTCCCACCACAACGTGATCTACGAGTCCCTCATGCAGGACCACCTCGTGCCGGTGCAGGAACATCCGCGTTCGGTGGCGTACCTGCCGATGGCGCACATCGCCGAACGGGTCCTCGGCATCTACATGCCCATCTGCACCGCAGGTCACGTGACGATCTGCCCGGACCCGATGCAGCTGCTGCCCTCGTTGCTCGCCGTGCGGCCGCAGGGGTTCTTCGGCGTCCCCAGGGTGTGGGAGAAGCTCGCCGCCGGACTGCGCGCCAAGCTCGCCAGGCTCGCCGGCGAACAGGCCGAGGCGGTGGCCTTGGCACGGGAGACCGCGCTGGAGGTGTTCCACCTGCGGTCGGCGGGCAAGGAGATCCCCGCCGGGCTCGCGGCGAGGATGGACCAGCTGGACGCTCAGGTGCTGCGTCCGATCCGGGCGGCGGTCGGGTTCGACGACTGCTGGCGCGCGTTCAGCGGTGCGGCACCGATTCCCACCGCGGTGCTGGAGTTCTTGGCCGGAGTCGGCCTTCCCGTGTACGAGGTGTGGGGACTGAGCGAGACCACGGGTGCCGCCACGGTCAGCACGCCGGAGGTGTTCGCCCTCGGTGCGGTGGGACGGCCCGGGCCCGGCATCGAGGTCAGGGTGGCGGACGACGGCGAGCTGTTCGTGCGCGGTCCCGTCGTCTGTCACGGCTACCTCCGCGCTGACGGCGGCGTCGACCCCGCGACCGATCCCGAGGGCTGGTTCCAGACCGGTGACATCGGCGTCGTCGACGAACGCGGCATCGTCACCATCACCGACCGCAAGAAGGAGATCATCATCACCGACGGCGGCAAGAACATCGCCCCGACGAAGATCGAGTCGCTGCTGCGGGCACATCCGTTGGTCGCCTACGCCGTCGCGATCGGCGACCGCCGTCCGTACCTCACCGCACTGCTCGTGCTCGACGAGGAGACCGCACCGCTGTGGGCGCGTGCCAACGGAATCGGCACCACCGACTTGGCCGAGCTGGCGACGCACCCGGCCGTGCTCGCGGCACTCGACCAGGCGGTCGCCGAGGCGAACGAGGTGCTGTCGCGTGCTGAGCAGGTGAAGTCGTACCGCGTGCTGGACGTGCCGTGGACCGCGGAGTCTGGTGAGCTGACCCCGAAGCTGAGCTTGCGGCGCAAGGCGGTCGACGCGATGCACGCCGTGACGATCGAGTCGATGTACACGAGGGGATCCACGGGATGAGCGGTCAACGCCAGGCACAGCGACGCAGGATGGAACCGGACGCGCGGCGTGCGGAGATTCTGGGCGCCGCCCGCCGGCTCTTCGGTGCCAACGGGTACAACTCTGTGTCCACGACGGACATCGCGACCGAGGCGGGCGTGACCCGTGCGTTGATCCACCACTACTTCGACACCAAGCGCGCCCTCTACTTGGAGGTAGTGCGGCAGATGATGGTCGTGCCCGCGTCGGTTTCCGAACGGCTGCCGCCCACCGACGCCGCGGAACGGGTCTCGATCTGCGTCGACCGGTGGCTGGAGGTCGTCGAGCGCAACCAGGAGATGTGGCTCTTCGCAATCGGCCTGGAGAACCAGGGCAACGACCCGGAGATCGACCGGATCATGCTGGAGGCCGACGAGATCGCGACCGACCGCGTCCTCGAAGCCGTGATGATGACCGACGTCGCCGAGGGTCAGCAGAAGCTGCGGGCGATGATCCGCGCCCACAGCGGCATGCTCAAGGCCGCCTCCCGCGAGTGGCTCGTACGCGGCACCCTCAGCCGCGCCGACCTGCACATGATGCTCACCCGCACCGTTCTGCACCTGGTCGGCACCGTCTTCCCCGCCGTGCGAGACGACTGAGGAGTCCCCCGTCATGCCGAGAAACTTGACCGACGAACGCCGCGATCTGGTCAACGCGATCGGCGACTTCTGCCGCCGCGAGCGTCGCACCAAGGACGAACCGCACGACCAGGTGGTCTACGAGAAGATGGCCGCGCTGGGCTGGCTGGGCATCGCCGTGCCCGAACAGTACGGCGGCGCCGGCCTGGGCATGACCGACCTGTGCCTCTTCCTCGAGGAGACCGCCTACGGTCTCGCGCCGATCAGCGGATTCGGCACCACCATCATCGCCGCAGCCGCCTACGAGAAGTTCGGCACGGAGGAGCAGAAACACGTCGTGCTCGAAGGCGTGGTCAGGGGCCGCGTCGCGTCCATCTCGATGTCGGAGCCCGGCGCGGGCTCGGACGTGAGCGCGCTGACGTGCCGCGCCGACCGGGTCGATGGCGGCTGGCTGGTCAACGGCCAGAAGACCTGGTGCTCCAACGCCCACTTCGCCGACCACATCCTGCTCATCGCCCGTTCCTCGCAGGAGAAGTCGCGGCACCAGGGGCTGACGCAGTTCATGGTGCCCACCAACGCCGACGGCCTGCAGATCAAGGGCATCGACACGATGGGCGGGCGTGAAGTCAACGACCTGTACTTCACCGACTGCTTCGTACCGGACTCGGCGGTCGTCGGCGCGGTGGGCAACGCGTGGACCCAGTTGATGGCCGGGCTCAACCTGGAACGGATGATCCTCGCCGCGCTGATGCTCGGCGTTGCGAGGCGCGCCTTCGACGACACGCTGAGCTATGTGCGCCAGCGCGAGCAGTTCGGCCGCCCCATCGGATCGTTCCAGGCGCTCAAACACCGGATCGCCGACATGGCCACCGAACTCGAATGCGCCCGGTTGCTGCTTGACGACGTCGCCACCGCGATCACCGCCGAGCCGGACCGCGTCTTCGCCCGCGAGGCGTCCATGGTCAAGCTCAAGTGCACCGAGCTCGCCAAACACGTCGCCCTCGAAGGCATGCAGATGATGGGCGGCTACGGCTACGCCATCGAGTACGGGATGGAAGCCCTCCTGCGCTCGGCCGTCGTGTCCACCGTCTACGGGGGAACGAGCGAGATCCAGCGGGACATCATCGGCAAGACGTACGGGTTGTAGGGGAGTAGCGGGTGCTGAGGACGAGGTTCTGCGAGACGTTCGGAGTGGAACACCCGCTCGTCCAGGGCGGCATGCAATGGGTCGGCAGGGCTGAACTGGTCTCCGCCGTTGCGAACGCGGGCGCGCTCGGATTCCTCACTGCGCTCACCCAGCCCACACCTGAGGCGCTGGTGCGGGAGATCGCGCGCTGCCGGGAGATGACCGACAAGCCGTTCGGTGTGAACCTGACCATCCTGCCGTCGATCACCCCACCGCCTTACGACGAATACCGACGCGCGATCGTGGAGTCCGGCGTGAAGATCGTGGAGACCGCCGGCTCCAATCCGCGCGAGCACCTCCCGGAATTCCACACCCACGGCATCAAGGTGCTGCACAAGTGCACGAGCGTCCGCCACGCCGTGAAGGCACAGGAAATCGGCGTGGACGGGGTCAGCATCGACGGCTTCGAATGTGCCGGCCACCCCGGCGAGGACGACATCCCCGGCTTGGTCCTGATCCCCGCGGCCGTCCGGCGGCTCTCGATCCCGGTGATCGCCTCCGGTGGCTTCGCGGATGGCAGGGGCCTGGTGGCGGCACTCGCGCTGGGCGCTGAGGGCATCAACATGGGCACGCGTTTCCTGTGCACACAGGAAGCC
Organism: Lentzea sp.; assembly: GCA_030146905.1. The sequence continues at coordinate 12,715 of JASLAV010000644.1, forward strand.
CCGGTGCACCAGCGCGTCAAGGACCAGATCGTCGCCAACACCGAACTCGACACGGAGCTGATCTTCCGGCCGCTGCGCAACACCGCCAGGGTCGCGGGCAACGCAGTCAGCCGCAAGGTGGTCGAAGTCTTGCGCGACGGCGGTGAGTTCCCCGACGTGCGGGACCTGGTGACCGGCGTGAGGGGCCGCAAGGTGTTCGAGGACGGCGACCTGGAGGCCGGCATCTGGAGTGCGGGCCTGGCGCAGGGGCTGATCGACGACATCCCCACGGTGCGGGAACTGGTGGAACGGATCGTCCGCGAGGCGGAAGAGCTGATCACTGGGCGGCTCACCACCGTGTGCGCTGGTTAAGGCGATCAAGGAGTCGACCACTTCGACATCAAAGCTTCCACGCCGGCAGCGGCATGGCCGCAGGGGTGTCGACCGTGTGGGACACCAGAAGTCAGCGTCATAGCTCTGACCTGCGAGGCGGCCGTCGCTGCTCTGCGCTCACCGATCAAGACGTGTCGATGAGGGAGCTGTCCGTAGCCACAGCACTTTTGATGCTGGTGACAGTCTTGGCCACTTGATATGCGTGGGCGTTCGATGCTCGCAGCGGTCGACACAGGCTTGTTGCGGGAGGAAGATGGGAGAAAATTGGGAGAAGTCAAGGTGTGGCAACAGGGTCGAGCTGCATTCAAGTGCACCCAACTACGCCGCTGCGACCTGCCGATTCGACGTTTCCGCAGCTCAGGCGATAATCTGGTCCACTGGGGGTCAAGGGGTCGCAGGTTCAAATCCTGTCGTCCCGACGGTCTGAATCAGCCCGCCGATTCTGGGTGAAAGCCCAGGTCGGTGGGCTTTTTGTGCCGTCTTTTTGATCTTGAGGTGACTGTCCACAGTGGTCTGGCAACAGCAGGCGCCCGCGGTGGAACCGCCCGCGGGGATCGGGCACGATAACAACGGAAACTCCTGGCAGAGCGGCGCTTCGACAACGTCCGATCTACCAGGAGTTCCCTCGTCTGCGCACCAAACGGCTCTCACTTGCTCAACTCGGAAACAGGCACTAAGAAGGCTTCTTCGCGAACGAGACCCGGTGAACGTGTATCCGTTCATCGATGCGGAGAACGCCGGCAACGTCAAGCGCGCCTGCGAGTTGCTCAAGGTCTCCCGTGCCGCCTACTGCAACCGCAGCGCCACCGGCCCGTCCGCCCGAGTGCGTCGACGCCACGCTGACCGAGAAGATCATCGAGGTGCCCGACGGGTCGGACGGCACTTACGGGGCACCGCGGATCCATGCCGAGCTGAGTGGTAGCGGCTCAGCCGCGAGGCCGGTTGAAGCGAGCCGGTCCGTCCGCCGCCGTCGAGGCGGCGGGCGGACCGACGCGGGATCAGGACGCGGTGCAGGTGAGGGTTGGGGTACCCGCGGTTCCGGAGGCGACGAAACCGAACGTGGTGCTGGCGCCCGCGCCCACGGCGCCGTTGTAGGCGGCGTTGCGGGCGGTGATCGTAGGCCCGCTCGTGGTCAAGGCCGCGCTCCACGAGGAGTTGATCCGCTCACCGTTGGTGAACGTCCAGCTCACCGTCCAGCCGGAGATCGCCGTCGCGCCGGCGGTCACGCGCGCTTCGGCCTGGAAGCCATCGGACCACTGCGAGGTCACCTGGAAGGTGGCCGAGCAGCCCGCCGAGGGGTTGCCGGTCGT
>JASLAV010000648.1 GCA_030146905.1 Lentzea sp.
CCGGTCTCCGGCGGGGTCAGGTCGATGACGTCCTTGAAGTTCTGCGCGACCACGGCCGCACGCAGGCGCGCGGCCAGCAGGTCCTCTTCCACACCCAGCGCGGGCACCGCGGAGGCGGCCGCCATCGCGAGTGCGGCGCACATCGCGGTGATCCGTCCGGGCTTCATCTCAGCCCCGGCCGGAAACGTTCTGCGAGTCGTCGCTCGGCCACTGGGGGGTCTGGTGCCTTCCCGTGTACTGCGACGCGAACTGGTCGTGCCGCGGTTCGGGCGACGTTGTCGCCACGGCCCCGGCCGACGGTGCCACGACACCTCTGGCGGAGGTGCCTGCCACGTACTTGGCGTAGAGCTCGTCGAAGATCGGGGTCCTGGTCATGCGCACAATGGTGATCAGGAGAGATCACAAATCCTGCAGCCACATGGCTAAACCGCTAGATCAGGTGAAGCATTTTTCCCTGAAAGCCTTGCGGGGCAACGACAATCCCCGAAACACCAAGAAGCGCCCTGCTGACTGGTGTCAGCAGGGCGCTCGGTGGTCGAACAGGTGTCCGGACACGTCCGGACAACCATCACCACGCGCCGCCGTTCCGGCGTACCGGCCCCCGAAGAAATCAACCGGTAGGAGCCGGTGCACCGACGGCTTCGCGTGGTGCGCCTGGAGTCAGCGGTCCGAGTCGTCCTCGTCGGAGTCCTCGTCCTCGATCTCGATGTCGGGGTTCAAGCACGGGCCACCGTCGTTGTTGGACAGGATCGGCACCGCGATGACGTTCACGTCGACGTGGCAGACGTTGATGTCGCTGAGGAGCTCGGAGTCCTCCATGTTGACCAGACCGACCTGGTGGTTGTGCTCGTACTCCGACGCGAGCTCCATCATGTCGTCCATCGCGTCACCCTGCGTGGCGAACGCGGGCGTGCCCATCATCAGGAAACCGGCGCCAACGGCAGCCGCGGCGAAAGCCTTCTTCAGCATGACGATCTTCTCCTCATGAACGGTCGTTGATCTGCACGTGCAACGCCAGGGGGAACGAAGTCGGCATCCCTGCCGGAACTCCGCTCCCCGCTGGCGAAAAACGGCGCCCGCAGCCGCGGGCGCCGTTCACGTCACTCGTCGTCGGGGTTGGCGCACAGGCCGCTGTCGTTGTCCGACAGCACCGGCACCGCGATGACGTTGACGTCGATGAAGCAGACGTTCAGATCGCTGACGACCTCGGAGTCGTTCAGGTCGGCAACGCCGACCTGGTCCGTGATGTCCAGCTCAGGGGCATCGGCCAGCGCCGTGGAACCAATACCGAGGAAAGCGCCCGCGATAGCGACGGCCGCCCCTGCCTTCTTCAGCACAGAAATCTCCTTGTTCGATCTGTTCGAGAACGGATTGCCCCAGCAAAACCTACCGGCCGCAAGTCCGACAGGACCGTATCCAAAACGACCTTGAGAAACCAAATCCGCAATCACGCGATGGCGTGAACGAGGTCCCTTCATTCACGCTTTCGAGTGATTTCCTGTTTCGCGTGTTCAGGCATTGCCGGGCGTCTGAGCTGCACACATCCTCGAAAGACGCGTCCGCACAATGCCATTGGGTGAATGACTCGCCCGCCCGCCCGCAGGAGTGGTTCGCGGCAGCACCCCTCGCTCGCGGCCGTGCCGGAAAGGCCGGCCGCGAACGGCCGGCGGCTGCCGGCATGACCTGGTTCGCCCGACGGCGGGGACGGGCAATGGGGTCACCCGCCACCACCACGAGACCGGACCGCACTCACGAAAAACGAGCTCTCCGGACATCTCGATGAATTCGCTGAATTCCTCGCCGAGAAGCGGCGGGTGTGCGCCGCACCGGTTGTCCGCGGTTCACGGCGGCGCACCCCGGCACGTCGTCAGACGCCCTGTTCGTCACCGGTGAGGGCCTTGCGCAACCGCGCGTAGACCTGTGCGGGCTTGCGCTGCGCCGTGATCACCTCGGGCCCGATCGCGCGGTGGTACGCCCTGACCACGTCGAGCGCCACCCGGTCCCACGCGTAACGGATGTGCACGCGGTCCTGGCCGGCCACCCCGAACTGCTGGCGCCGGACCTCGTCGCCGAGGAGCGCTCGCAGGGCGCGCGCCAGCAGTGCCGGGTTGTGGGGCGGGACGAGCAGGCCGGTCACCTGGTTCACCACGGACTCCGCGAGCCCGCCGACCGACGTCGCCACCACCGGCACGCCGCAGGCCATCGCCTCGAGCGGGACGACCCCGAACGACGCGTGCCGCTGAGGGCACACCACGACGTCCGCGGACCGGATCAGGGCGGGCATCTCCGAGTGCGGCACCCGGCCGATGAAGCTGACCCTCTCCGCGACTCCGTGCCGGGCCGCCATCTCGCGCAGGCGCTCGTACTCCGCGTCGCCCTGCAGGAAGCGCCGCTCGGGACCACCGGCGACCACCAGCTCGGTGCAGCTCACCACGGTGAGCGCGATGATCAGGTCGTCGACGCCGTCGTGCGGGGCCAGGCCGCCCGCGGTGAGGATGCGGAGCCTGCCTGTGCGAACCGAGGCAGGACCGTTCGGCGTGAACATCTTCGTGTCCACGCCCCAGGGCACCGTCGAGAGCCTGGACCGGCGCACGCCCAGCCTGGTCAGCTCGTCCGCCTCGTGACCGGACGTGGCGATCACCCCCGCCGCGTCGCGACCGACCAGCCGCTCGATGTCGCAGGAGTCGCCGCCCACGAGCCCGTGGAAGCTCTGCACGATCGGGATGGTGGTGCGGCGCGCGCTGAGCACCGCCGCGAGGCCGGACGTCCAGTGGTGGGCGTGGACGACGTCCGGGGCGTCGGCCACCCAGCGGGCGTTCAGGAACCGCGCGAACTCCCCGATGTGGGGCACGACCTCGTCCTGGCCGAGCTTCTCCGCGGGACCGGCCGGAACGTGCACGACCTCGAGGCCGTCCTCGACCCGCACCCGGTCCGCCAGGCGCCGGTCGGTTTGGCGGGTGTAGATCGTCAGTTCGTGCCCCGCACCGCGCAGCTCCTCCGACAGCTTCGCGACGTGCCGGCGCTGGCCGAGGACGTCCGGGTCGCGCAGTGCGGTCAACGGGTTGTCCTGCAACGAGATCATCGCGATCTTCACCTGCTCACCTCCGGGTGGGGCCACGGGTTCGGGGCGCACGTCCTGCCGTCCCTGGGAACGGTCAGGCCCTGGGGCGTCGTGGCGGTGATCTCGGCCAGCTCGTCGTTGGAGACCGAGAAGGTCTGCTGCATCATCACGGGGGCCGGTGCTCCTTCCGAGGGGCAGAACTCGTGGCCGTGGCCCAGGAAGTGCCCGATCTCGTGGTTGACGACGTACCTCCGGTAGCCCTCCAGGTCCCCGGCGAACGACTCGGCGCCCCTGAACCACCGAGGCGCGCTCACGTACACGACGCCCTTGACGTAGCAGGAGGTGTCGTAGGGCAGCTCGAACCCGCAGGTGGCCCTGGCGGTCTCCGTCGCGGTGAGCCGGATGCGGACGTCCGGTTCCTCCACGTCCACCCGGCGGAAGGCGACGTCGCCCGACGCCGTCCACCCGCGGGGGTCCGCGAGTGCCGCGTCCACCGTCGCCGCGAAGGCCTGGTGGGTGTGCGGCAGCACGGCTCCCTGCTCCACCTCGACGGAGTAGGTGCGCACCCGGCCGGTGCCGACCTGGGCGGTCGTGCCCTCGACGGTCCTCCACCAGCCCTCACCGGTGGCGCGCACCGGCTCGCCGGGTGGCAGCTCCGGCCCCGGCCTGCGAGCGGCCTGCGGGGTGGGTTTCGCCGAGCCGGAGGACGGCGCCGCCGATGACGGCGGCGGCGACGGTGACGGCCTCACCGAGATGCTCGTCACGACAGCCGGCACCTGCGGCTGCGCGACGTCGTGGCGGGCCGGCTCCGGGGCCGGCCAGCTCTTCAGCAGACCGATCGTCACCCCGGCCAGCATCGCGGCGAAGACGTACACGACGATCCTGCCGATGGACATGAGTCACTCCCCTGTCACGTACAGCTGAGCAGCACCGGGCAGGCCGCTTGGTGCAACGCCGCCCTCGCCGCCGGTTGCAGGCCTTCCGCCGGGCCCCGTTCCCGGCCGGACACGACGAGGAGGTCGCTCGGGAACGAGCGCCTCTCCTCCCGCACGGATCTGACTTCCCGCACCAGCTCGACGATCACGCCGGGGCACGCGGCGTGGACGGCGTCGGCGATGGCGTCGGGCATGTCGCACGCGGCCCGGTACGGGCGGGTCAGCGCACGGAGCCGGGTCGCCCGTCGCGCGCGGCACATGGCGATCGCGCGTCGCAGAACGCCTTCTCCCCCAACGGGATCCATGACCGCGGTCACCACGCCGTAACGACCGGCGAGCGCGGCGGGCGAACCGCCGAGGACCACCACGTCGTGGAGCTCGCAGCCCGCCAGCGGCGGCTCGGCCAGTGCGGAGGCCCGTGAGACGACCACCAGAGCGCCTTCCCTGCGGGTCGCCGCGTGCTCGTGGTGTTCGACGTGGACGGACAGCCCAGGGTGCTCGGACAGCACGGCCGCGATGCCGCCGCCGTCGTTGTCCCCATCGGCGTACAGGACCAGGTCGATGCCGAGCGCGGCGGCGCACTCGGCCGCCCACCGCACACCGGCGACACCGCAGTCGCGGACGTCGACCTGCACGCAGGTGGCCTCCAGGCCGACGGGTTCGGGCGCCAGTGCGGTCATCACGTCACGCCCGGTGTGTCGGCGGTGGTCTGCTCGACCTCGGCGGACGGGGACTCGCTCTGCCTGGGCAGCGGCAGGTCCGGCGTGCTGACGACCTCGGAGTACCACTGCTCCAGCAGCTGCTGGCGCTCTGCCAGTTCGGCGAGCAGGGCGCGCGACTGCTCCAGCGCCTCTCCGACGATCTCCCGCGCGCGCTGGCTCGCCTCCGCCAGCCGGCGCTGCGTCTCCTGCTCGGTCTCGTCGAGCAGCCGCGCCTGGCGGGCGGCGGCGTCCTCGGCCTGGCTCACGGCCTGCTGGGCGCGGGCACGTGCCTCGGCCTCGATGTCCTCCGCCCTGCGCTTCGCGACGTGCATGAGGTACCTGATGCAGCCGGAGACGGCGTTGTCCTTGTTGTACCCGGCGTGGATCATGCGGTACTCGGCGAGCTCGGCCCTCGCCTCCTCGAGGTGCCCTGACAGGTCCTCTGCGGTGGCGAGCGCGGCGTCGCGGTCGGCGCAGGCGGTCTCGAGGAGCGCTTCGAGCCGTGCGCACTCCTGGTCGACCTGGGCGCGGTCGTAACCGAGCCAGCGGGTCCTGAACGTCGTCGTGCCCTCGTCCAGGAGTTCGTCGAATGCCATTGCCCGTGTCCTTCCCCGAACGTGGGCGGAGGTCTTGTGCTGGCAATACCCCTGCTGCCGCCTACCAGTCGCTTTTGCCCAGGAAGCACCCTGTCTAGTGAATTCCTCACGGAGGGTCATCAACCCCTGGGAACGGCCCGGGAACGACGCAGGGCGCGCCGGTCCGTCGTCCGGCGCGCCCTGCCTTGTGCCGTGCGGTCAGTTCCGCACGCTCCTCAGGAAGTCGACGTACGAGTCGGCGGCGGCACGCGCCCGGTCCCGCAGCGCCTGAGGATCCGTCGCCGCGGCGGCCTTCACCCCTTCGCAGCTGGAAGCGAGCGCATCGGGCCCGAGCGCGGTCATGGCCATGTCGGGCAGTTCGTCCTTCATGCACCTCGTGGCGCGACCGACCGCCTCGGGATTGCAGTAGTCGTCCGGCGAATAGCACTTCTCGACGACACGGTCGAGAACGGGCTTGGCGGTCTTGTAGATCTGTTCCATTCCGCCGAGACCGGCCACCGCTTTCGGGAGAACGACGTCCTTGAGCTCCTGCACGTCCCGGGGGTCTGTTCCCGGTTGGAGTTGTGCGGCGCAGACCCGTGACATGAACTCCTCGCGGGTGATCGTCGTGAGCGTGCCCACCGTGTCGCTGAAGTTCCCGAGGCACGCGACAGCATTGGCGGCAGTGGGAGCGAGCACCAGCGGAATCGCCGCGAGCAACGCGGTCAGCGCGGTCGTCCTCGTTTTCATGTCGTCCTCCTGAGACGCCGGGTCGAGCGGTCGCCCGGCGCATACCCTGCTATTGCGGAAAAGCACTCGCCTCGCCGAGGTCAACCAGATCGGGTGACGGTGAACGCGTGTTCCACCTTGGCGTCCAGCAACAAGGGCGTCGCATTCCGAACGCGGGCGAGCAACGTGTGGCTCCCCTCCTCGAGTTCGAAGCCCTTGAGCGTCACCCGGTCCCTGTCGCGGTGCGTGGCGATCGCCGTGTCGTCGATGAGGACCTCCACCCTGTCCAGGGTGGCCGGGTCCTCCGCCGTGACGCTGATCTCGGGCACGGCGGCGGCCATCACGACGCCACCGTCCCCGATGCCCTCGACGGTGAGACCGGCTCGCTGGATGTGCACCACCGAGCCGATCACGACCGTCGACGACACGGCGAACACCGCGGCGAGGAAGATGAGCAGGACGAGCTCCGACCTGCGAGGCGAGGCGCGCACCGGTTATCCCGTGGCCAGGGCGGCAAGCCGGTCGGCGCCGCCGTTGAACACGTTCTGGTCGATCGGGGACGACGTGTACTGCCAGATCGTGTGCCACGGCCAGCGGTACGGCATCGGTCCCACCGCGGCCGCGTACCTGGCCAGCCACAACGGGTTCGTGGAGCTGAAGTCACCGGTGCGGCCGGTGCACTTGTCCCACCACGCCGTGGACGTGTAGATCACCGGCCAGCGCCCGGTGAGCTGCTGGTAGGTGTCGCTGAAGCTGCGGATCCAGTTCACCATCGCGGCGTGGCTCATCCCGTAGCAGGTGTCGCCGTACGGGTTGTACTCGATGTCGAGCGTGCCGGGCAGCGTCCGGCCGTCACGCGACCAGCCGCCCCCGTTCTGGACGAAGAACCGGGCCTGCGTCGCGCCGTCGGAACGGTTCGGCAGGGCGAAGTGGTAGGAGCCCCTGATCATCCCCACGGCCGCGGAGCCGTCGTACTGCTGGGTGAAGTTCGGGTTCTTGTAGTTGGTCCCCTCGGTGGCCTTGACGTAGGCGAACCGCGTGCCGGAACGCCACCAGTGTCCCCAGTCGACGTTGCCCTGGTGGCTGCTGACGTCGATGCCGTGCACCGTTCCCGCAGCGAGCTCCGGTGGGCTCAGCAGCATCTCGGCGGTACCTTCGTGCTTGGCGATCTGCGAGCCCGCTGAGTGGTCTTCCGGACCTTCTTCCGCCTGAGCGGTGGCCGGACTCAGAATGCTCACGACCAACGCGATCGCAGCGGTGCGAATTGCAAGGTGGCCAGCACGTGATCGCGACGGCATTGGATTTCCTCCCCGTTGCGTGAATGCTCTTGACGGCCAGCTACCCGTGTCAGTAACGGAAAAACCGGACACCGATTTGTTGACACGACGGGGTGACGGAACGCGGCTTCAGCCACACCGCGTGACCATTTTCCGACGTCAGTTCATTCCATGCGGGCGCCTGATCGCCGTTTAGCCGGGTAACCGTCGGAAGCCGCATTGACGAGGGGAGTCCGACCGTGGATCGCAAGAGGATCACGCGCTGCGCCGCCAAGCTCGCCGGGTACTGCCTGCTCGCGGGTGTCCTGGTCGCCGGCCTTCTCTTTCCCGCCACAGTGACGCTGGGTGCGTTCTCCAACAAGCTCAGCGACCAGGTGAAGTCGACCCTCGCGCTCATGCTGGAATCGCAGCCGCCGCTGATGACGACCGTGACGGACAAGGACGGGGCGCCGATCGCGCACCTCTACGACCAGTACCGGGTGCGGACACCACCGGACAAGCTCTCCCCGCACATGAAGACGGCGCTGCTCGCCATCGAGGACCGCCGCTTCTACGAGCACACGGGCGTCGACTGGATCGCGACCCTGCGTGCCGCGGCCCGCAACAACTCCAGCGGCACGGTGCAGCAGGGCGCCTCCACGCTCACGCAGCAGTACGTGAAGAACTACCTCGTGCACGTGCTCGCCCGCACCGACAAGAACGCGCAGCGCGAGGCCCAGGAGCAGAGCGTCACCCGCAAGCTCCGCGAGGCGCGCATCGCCGTGGGACTGGAGAGCGCGCTGAGCAAGGACGAGATCCTCGCCCGCTACCTCGACCTCGTGCCGTTCGGTTCGACGATCTTCGGTGTCGCCGCGGCCTCGCAGGCCTACTTCGACACCACGCCGGACAAGCTGACCATCACCCAGGCCGCGACGCTCGCGGGCATGGTGAACAGCCCGACGGCGCTGGACCCGGAAGCACGGCCGGACAAGGCGATCGAGCGCAGGAACCTCGTGATCGACGCGATGGTGGTGGACGGGAAGCTGTCGAAGGAGGAGGCGGACAAGCACAAGGCCGCTCCGCTCGGCCTCAGCGAGCCCGTCCGTCCGCTGAAGACCGGCTGCGTCGGCGCGGGCCCGTCGTACGGGTTCTTCTGCTCGTTCCTGGTGCAGCACCTGGAAGAGCTGGGCTTCAGCCTGGAGGAGCTGAAGATCGGCGGCTACCGGGTGGAGACGACGCTGGACCCGAAGATCACCGAGCACGCGAAGGCCGCCGTCGAGGCGCAGGCGCCGAAGAACACCCCCGGCGTCGCGAACACCATGGCGGTGGTGCGTCCCGGCAAGGACAAGCACGAGGTCGTGGCGCTGGTGGCCAACCGGGACTACGGCCTGAAGAAGGAGGAGTTCCAGACGCAGTTCGACCTGCCCAGCGGCGTGGAGAACAAGTTCGGCACCGGGTCGGTCTACAAGGTCTTCACCGCGGCCGCCGCGCTGGAGAAGGGGCTCGGCGTGGAGACGGTGATCCCCTCCCCCAACACCTACACCTCGAAGGTGTTCAAGGGTGGTGCCGCGTCCTGTCCTGCCACCGGCGAACCGAACACCTACTGGTACTGCCTGTCCAACCACAACGACCG
>JASLAV010001167.1 GCA_030146905.1 Lentzea sp.
GAGTGGCCGAAGCCGGGCAGGTCGACGGCGATCAGGCTCGCGTGCTCCGCGAGCCGCGACCACGTGGGGTCGTAGGCGTAGATGCTCTCCGGCCACGGGCTGAGGAGCAGTGCCCGGGGCCGGGTGCTGACGTTCTCCGCGTACCGGATCGACAGGCCGTCGATGGTGCGGAAGCGGGGCTGGATGGCGCTCATGGATCCAATATGACCGGTCGTCTTAACCTCGTCAAGTCTTAAGACGACCGGTCATGTCAAGAGCTGCGATCAGCGCAGGACGACCTCGAACGCGACGGTGAAGAACGCGGCGAACGACGACCCGTCCTTGGCCGCGCGTTCGCCGGTGATCGCGCCCTCCCAGGCGTTGAGCAGGAACCTGGCCAGGGTCGCCGCCTCCTGCGCCGAGGTGACCGACCCGTCGGCCTGCGCCTCGCCGATCACGGCCGTGATCGCGTCCGCCCAGAGGTCGAAGGCGGCCCTGACGCCGTCGCGGATCGCGGGGATGTGGTCGGCCGCCTCGGTGCTGAAGTTGCCGAAGACGCAGCCGCGTTCGTAACCGACCTCGGCGATGTCCCGGGCGAGCGCCTCGAAGTGGTCGCGCAGCCTGGTCAGCGGGGGAGTCGACGCCAGGGCGAGCTTGTCGAGGTGCCTGGTCTCGCCGTAGCGGTCCATCACGACGAGGGCGAGGGCTTCCTTGCTCTCGAAGTGGTTGTAGAACGAGCCCTTGGGCACGCCGGCGCTGTCGGTGATCAGCTTGACGCCGCACGCGTTGTAGCCGTGCCGGTGGAACTGCTCGAACGCGGCGTCGACGATCTGCTCCCGCACACTGGCCCTCGGCATACCACCAATATGAGCGGTCGTCTCAGACGCGTCAAGTCGGCTCGGTTTCCGTTCAGCGGAAGACTCCGGTCGACGTCGGCGAGCCGCGACCCTAGCGTTCGGGTTCGTGACGAGCAGTCAGGACGAGATCAGCGACGAGATCGCGAAGATCCACGCCGACTCACCGGAGGGTGCGCCGCTGCTGGACTTCCCGCCGTACCGCAGCACCCTGCTGCGGCATCCGACGAAGGAGCTCCGGCTCGTCGACCCGGAGGGGGCCGAGCTGCTGGCCCCGGTCTTCGGCCACTCCGACGTGGACCGCGTCGAGGCCGACCTGACCGTCCAGCGCGGCGGCGACCCGATCGGCGAACGCATCCGCGTGCAGGGGCGCGTGCTCGACGGCGACGGACGGCCCGTGCGCCGCCAGCTCGTCGAGATCTGGCAGGCCAACGCCGCCGGCCGCTACTCGCACCAGGGCGACCAGCACCCCGCGCCGCTGGACCCGAACTTCACCGGCGTCGGACGGTGCCTCACCGACGACGACGGCTGGTACTCGTTCACGTCGATCAAGCCGGGCCCCTACCCGTGGCGCAACCACCACAACGCCTGGCGGCCGGCCCACATCCACTTCTCGCTGTTCGGCACGGACTTCACCCAGCGCCTGATCACCCAGATGTACTTCCCCGGCGACCAGCTGCTGGCGTTGGACCCGATCGCCCAGTCGATCAACGATCCCGCGGCGCTGTCGCGGCTGGTCGCGTCCTACGACCACTCCCGCTCGGAGCACGAGTGGCTGCTCGGCTACCGCTGGGACATCGTGTTGACCGGCAGCCACGCGACCTACCTGGAGCCTTCCGATGACTGAGGCGACCCCCGGCCAGACCATCGGCCCGTTCTTCCACCACGCGCTGGCGTTCCCCGGCGACGCGGAGCTGGTGCCGTTCGGCTCGGCCGGATCCGTTGTGCTGCACGGCTACGTCCATGACGGCGCAGGCACTCCAGTGCCCGACGCGATGATCGAGATCCGCCAGGCAGACGCTTCCGGCGTGGTGCCGGAGGTGGGCGGGTCGCTGCGGCGGCGCGGTGCCGCGTTCACGGGATGGGGCCGGTCCTGCACCGACGGCGCGGGGCACTACTGGTTCAGCACCGTCGAGCCGGGCCTGCCGTTCTTCGCCGTGACGGTGTTCGCCCGCGGCCTGCTGGACCGCCTGTTCACCCGCATCTACCTGCCGGGCGCCGCCGAGGCCGTCGACGGCCTGGTGGCGTCGCGCGAGGACGACGGCCGGCTCCGGTTCGACATCCACCTGCAGGGACCGTCCGAGACGGTGTTCTTCCGGTACCCGAGGACGTGACCGTGCTGCCCGGTTCCCACCGCGCCGCCGGCCTGGTCGACGACGCCGCGCTGGTGCGCGCCATGGTCGAGGTCGAGGTGGCGTGGGCGCGCGTGCTCGGTTCGACGATCACGCCCGACGTGCCCGTCCTGGATCCCGCCGAGGTCGAGGCCGCCGGCAACCCCGTGCTGCCGCTGGTCTCCGCGTTGCGGGCCCAGGTCTCCGCTCCGGTCCACACAGGACTCACCAGCCAGGACGTGCTCGACACCGCGTTCATGCTGCTGGCGCGCGAGGTGGTGTCGCGCGTGTCGGCGGACCTGGGCCGGGTCGCGCGCGCGTTGGCGTCGCTGGCCTCGGAACACCGGTCTTCGGTGATGGCGGGGCGGACGCTGACGCAGTTCGCCGTGCCGATCACGTTCGGGCTCAAGGCCGCGCGGTGGCTGACGGGCGTGCTGGACTCGCTGGACGAGCTGGGTGCCTTGTCGCTGCCGGTGCAGTGCGGGGGAGCGGCGGGGACGCTGTCCCGCGCGGCTGCGGAGGTGGATCCGCTCGCCGCGGCGTCTTCCTTCGCGGGCCACCTGGGTTTGGAGTGGCCGGGGATGCCCTGGCACACCTACCGGGCACCGGTGACGCGGCTCGGTGACGCGCTGGTGCGGGTGTGCGACGTGCTCGGGGTCGTCGCCGCCGACGTGCTGACGCTGGGACGGCCGGAGATCGGCGAGGTGTCCGAGGGTTCGGTGGCCGGCCGGGGCGGGTCGTCGACGATGCCGCACAAGCGCAACCCGGTGTTGTCGGTGCTGGTGAACAGCGCGGCTCTGCAGGCTCCGCAACTCGGGGCGCAGCTGCACCTGTGCGCCGGCCGGGCGGTGGACGAGCGGCCCGATGGGGCGTGGCACGCGGAGTGGCCGGCGCTGCGGTCGTTGCTGGAGCTGGCGGTGGTGGCGGCTTCGCAGGCGGCCGAACTGGTGGAAGGGCTCGAGGTGCACGCGGACGTGATGGCCCGGCGTGCCGGTGAGGCCGCCGAGGCGCTGCTGGCGGAGCGGGGCGGTGGGCCGGATCCGGGGTCGTACCTCGGGGCGGCCGAGTTGTTCGTGGACGCGGTGGTGACGAGGTGGCGTGGTGACCGTTGAGCTGAGCCTGACCCGGCGAGCGGCGTGTCGGGTTGGTGGGGCGCTCCCGGTCGAACGGGGTGGCGCGGCGGATCCGGCCGTCCATCTCGGGGCCGCCCACGCGTTCGTGGACGGCGTGCTCCGTCGGAATCGATCCCCACTCGGCCCCCTCCGGGGGGAGCACGAGGCCCCCACTCCCATCGTCTCAGGGAGGTCTGACACGAATGGCGCTTGAGCTGAGCCTGACCCGGCTGGCCGGGTCGGAGTCATCCGATCGGCTGACCGTGGTCGGCCCCTCCC
>JASLAV010000740.1 GCA_030146905.1 Lentzea sp.
GGAACGTTCATCGGCCGGGGCCGAACGACACTTCAGCACATCCATCAGAACGAGTTGTTTCGCCCAAAGCGAGACCGCTGGCCCCACACCCCGATCGGACGGATGCTGGGGATCATGAAGATCCTGGTGCTCGGCGGAACCGTGTTCCTCAGCAAGGCCATCACGGCGGAGGCCGTCCGCCGGGGCCACGACGTGGTGTGCGGCGCTCGCGGCGCCTCCGGCGGTGTGCCGGAGGGCGCGCGGCTCGTGCCGATCGACCGCAACGAGCCCGGCGCGCTCGACCGGCTCGCCGAGGAGCGGTTCGACTCCGTCATCGACGTGTCGAAGTACTCGGTGAACTGGGTGCGGGACGCGTTGGCGGCGTTCGGGGCGACGACGCCGCACTGGACGTTCGTGTCGAGCATCTCGGTCTACGCGGACCACTCGACCGGCAGCGACGAGCTCCTGCCGCCGCTGGAGGACGACCCGGACGCGGAGTTCACCTCCGAGCGGTACGGCAGCGTCAAGGTGGCCAGCGAGAACGCCGTCAGGGACGCGGTCGCCGGGCGCGAGTTCGTCGTGCGCGCCGGGCTCATCACCGGGCCCGGCGACCCGAGCGACCGGTTCGGGTACTGGCCCGCCCGGCTCAGCAGGGGCGGGCGGGTCGTCGTGCCGGACAGCCCCGACCTGGGGTTCCAGCACATCGACGTGCGCGATCTGGCGCAGTGGATCGTGTTCGCGGCCGAGGAGCGCGTCACGGGCACGTACGACTCGACCGGGCTGGTCATGCCGTTCCAGATGGCCATCGGCGAGATCGCGGGGGTGACCGCGGCGCCGGGGACGCAGCTCGTTCCGGTGCCCGAGGACGTGCTCAAGGAGCTTGAGGTCAACCCGTGGGCAGGGCCGCGGTCGTTGCCGTTGTGGCTGCCGCGGGAGTGGGCGGGGATGGTCGGGCGCGATGTCAGCCAGGCCCTCGCCAACGGGCTCAGGACGCGGCCGCTGGCCGAGACCGCGCTCGACTCGCTGGAGCACGAGCGCGGTCTCGGGCTGGACAGGCCCCGCAAGGCGGGACTCACTCAGCAGGAAGAGGCGGAGATCCTCACAGCAGTGGGTTGACCTGCGCGGCGACGAGGTCGATGCGCACGCCCTGGTTCGGGCAGCCGCCGAAGTGGTGGAGCCCGATCACCTTGTGCGTGCGCCTCGACAGCACCGGCGAACCGGACGAGCCGCCTTCGGTGTCGCACATGTAGCTGATGTCGGACTGCGACGAGCTGCCGTTCACGCGCACCGCGCGCACGATGCAGTAGCCGCCACCGTTGTTGTTGTCGCGCAACGACAACTTCTTGAGCTTTCCGGCCGGGTGGCCGATGACGTACATCTCTTCACCCACGGCCGGAACGCGCGCGTCCAGTTCGAGGAAGCCGAACGAGCTGATGGCCGCGAAGTTGTTCACGGTGAAGAGGGTGTAGTCGAGTGCGGCGTCGGTCTTGAGGACCTGGGCCGCCAGCACCTTGGTGGTGGTCGCCGACGTGGTGCCGCCGCAGGTCGGGCACTGGTAGTTGAACCACACCTCGATGCCGCTGGTGCTCGTGAAGCAGTGGTTGTTGGTCAGCAGGCGGTTGTTCGGGCCGACCCGCCACGCGGTGCACAGCGAGCTGCCGTTGCGCAGCAGCTTCGCGACGGACGCCGTCTTGCCGAACTCGGTCGGGTTGCTCGACTGGTAGCAGACCGCGTCCTTGTAGTCGTTCGTGCCGCAGATGCTCTGCACCGACGGCCGGGAGTCCATCTCGGCGTCGGTGTAGCCGCGCGTCAGCTTGTCGATCCGCACGCGCGACAGCGGGTTCGTCACCGAGACCACGGCGCGGTCCCCGGTGATCGACATCGCCCAGAAGCCGGTGGCGTCGGGCGTGGCCGTCAGGGAAGAGCGCAGGTCGCGCGTGTACGTGTACTTCTCGGTGCCGTCAGGGTTCGACACCGTGAGCACGTCACCCGGCAGGATCCGCAGGTCCGTGAAATGCAGTTTCACGTATCCGGATCCCGGTCGTTCGACGGTCGTCGAACGATTCGCGCCACCGACGCGGACCGAGACCGATTCCTCGGTTCCGATTTCCTGCGTCTGAGGCGAAGACGCCTGAGCAGGTGTAGTGGTGGTGGTAGCAGGGACAAAGGTCGTCATCGGCAGGGCGAGAGCCAGTGCCGTGAGGAGTTGCAGGGTTTTCCTCATGCTCTTTGATACTTCCGACGTCACCTGACCGTGTCAGCCCGCCAAACGTCGGTAATGGAGGAATCCGTGAAACTTGTCCATTTCGGTCATGCCTGCGTGCTTCTCGACTCGGGGTCGACGCGGATCCTCCTCGATCCCGGCACGTTCTCGGAGGGGTTCGAGGACCTCACGGACCTGGACGCGGTGCTGATCACGCACCAGCACTTCGACCACGTCGACACCGAGAAGCTGCCCGCACTGCTCACGGCCAACCCGCACGCGCAGCTGATCGTGGACGAGGGCACCGCGCCGAGCCTCGACAACCCGACCGTCGCCAGGCCGGGTGACGTGCTCAAGGTCGGCGATCTGCAGGTCAGGGTCGTCGGCGGGCAGCACGCGGTGATCCACGAGGACATCCCCGTAGTCCCGAACACCGGCTACGTGATCGGCGACGGCGCGTTCTACCACCCCGGCGACTCGCTGTTCGTGCCGGACGAGGACGTCGACGTGCTCGGGCTGCCGGCGGGCGCGCCGTGGTTGCGCACCGGCGAGGCCGTCGACTTCCTGCGCGCCGTCAAGCCGCGCGTCGCCGTGCCGATCCACGAGAAGACGCTCGCGAGCCCGCAGATGGCCGTCCGGTTCTTCGAGATGCTCAAGCCGGACGGCACCGAGGTCAGGCTGCTGACGCCCGGCGAGGAGACGGCAGTCTGACGTAGGTGGTCGGCGCGGCGTCATGGGCGAGAGCGATGTCCACGGCGTCGAGCACGGCCTGCCGCGCACCGGGCCGGTGCAGGTCACGTGCGTCCACGGTGATCCGGGTCAGCCCGCCGCGGCGTGCGGACCTGGCCGTCGCGTAGACCAGCGCCAGCGACCGCAGCTCGCCGAAGCTGCTGCGTTCGGTCAGCGCGTGCAGGCGCCCCAGCGTCGCCAGGCCGCTACCGACCTCGCGGACGGCGTGCGCGTCGGCACAGCGGCTGAACTTGTGCTTGGCCAGCGCGAGCAGCGTCCCGGGCGACGCCACGCAGCGCCGTGGCGCGAACGTGTCGGCGTTGAGCCCGATGGCTTCCATCTGCAGACGCGCGCCCGTGAGCAGCAGTCCGGCCTCATAGGCGGGCAACCGCCGCTGGCCGAGACCGTGCAGCACGACGGCGTCACCGAGCGCGGCGCGGTGACGCACCCAGTCCTGCGCCCTGCCGAGCTCGCGGGGGATCACGAGCAGCGACAACGGCACCTTCCGCGGGTCGAGGGCCGCGGCGAGATCAGCGCATCGGTCGAGTGTCTGCGGACCGATGCCGGACAGTGAGACCACGAGCTGTGAGTGCACGCTCTGAGTGCGCCACGCCGTGGTGACATCCGCGTGAAACCAGGACCAACTCACGCAAGCCAGTCGGCGAAAGACCTGCCTGTGAGGCGTTCGTACGCCTCGACGTACCGCTGACGGGTGGCGTCGACGACGTCCGCGGGCAGCGGGGGCGGCGGGGTGTCGCTCTTGCGGTCCCAGCCGGACGCGGCCGACGTCAGCCAGTCGCGCACGTACTGCTTGTCGAACGACGGCTGCACGCGACCGGGCTCGTAGCCCTCCGCCGGCCAGTAGCGCGACGAGTCCGGCGTGAAGACCTCGTCCGCGAGGACCAGCTCGCCGTCCTCGGACAGGCCGAACTCGAACTTCGTGTCCGCCAGGATCAGGCCGCGCGTCAACGCGTACGCGCGCGCCTCGCCGTACAGCTCGATCGTGCGGTCACGCAGCTTCGACGCCAGCTCCAGGCCGTGCTTCTCGGCGATGACCTCGAACGACACGTTCTCGTCGTGCGAGCCGAGCTCGGCCTTCGACGCGGGCGTGAAGATCGGCGGGTTCAGCTCGGACGCCTCGACGAGCCCCGCCGGCAGCTCGATCCCGCACACGGAGCCCGTCGCGGTGTAGTCGGCCATGCCGGAGCCGGTGAGGTACCCGCGCGCGACGCACTCGACGTCGACCATCCGCAGCTTGCGCACGAGCAACGCCCGGCCGCGGACCTCGGCGGGGATGCGCGGGTCGTCGTAGGAGACGAGGTGGTTCGGGGTGAGCCGCTCGAACCAGAACACGCTCATCGCGGTCAGCACACGGCCCTTGTCCGGGATCTCCGTGCTCAGGACGTGGTCGAACGCCGAGATGCGGTCGGACGCGACGAACAGCAGCAGCTCGTCGTCGACCTCGTACAGTTCGCGAACCTTGCCGCGGGCGACGTGCTGGTAGTCAGCGAGCGTTGGCACGCTGGTCAGCCTACGTGCTGGCGCCCCGGGCCACGCCGCACACCCACCACCACTACAGATCGGACGGCGAGGAGCTTAAGGTGCACCCGTGTTGACCCGTAAGGCGTTGTGGATCCCGATGCTGGCGAGCGCGGGACTGCTCATCGTGCTGGGCTTCGCGGGGTGGAGCTTCGACTCCAGCCCTGTTTCGTCGTCCCAGCCCTCGGACGCGCAGAACACGAGCACGACCCAGTCGGTCAGCATCGTGCCCACCCCCGACCTCGCCGAGATCACGGTCAAGACGACGACGTCGACCACGACGACGACCACCACCAAGCGGACCACGCAGCCGAAGCCGCCGCCCGTGCAGACGCCTCCGCCCGTGCGGCAGCCGCCGACGACAACGGTGTCACCGCAACGGGGGCTGCTGGTCATCGAGAACGCGTCCTGCAACCCCGAGGGCGCGAGCGGCATCGGCCTGCGCGACGAACCGCTGGTCTGCCGCAAGGACCCGCAGCGCGGCGACCGCCTGCGCTGGCAGAAGCCCTAGCCGGCCCACTCCAGCACGTCGATCTTGTCGCCGGTCGTGATCGTGCCGGTGCCGACGACCGCCGCCTTCATCCCGAAGGTCACGCCGCCGTCCGGGTCGCGCCGGTAGGTGGCGAGCGTCCTGGTCGGCTCCGGGCCGTCCCGCAGCCCCGTCCCCTGGTCGACCATCGGCACGGCGCACCGCACGCAGTCCTTGGCGTAGGCCAGTTCCACGTCACCGATCATCGCGCGCCGCACCCGGTCCTCGGTGTGCGGTTCCGGCCAGCCGGACACGACGACGTTGGGGCGGAACCTGTTCATCGGCACCGGCTGCCCGCCGTGTTCCAGGATCCGCTCGTTCAGACCGTCCAGTGAGGACAGCGAGATCATCAGCAACGGGTGCGCGTCGGCGTACCCGACGAGGCCCGCGGTCTGCCCTCCGGACTCCCGGTGCATGTCCGGCGGCGTGCGCACGAGCCGCACCGACCTGCCGAGCGCGTCGGAGAAGTACGCGGCGGCCGCGTCTCCCTGGTCGATCCCGGAGCCCTGCCACTTGTGCACGACGACCGGAACCCTCGGCCCGTCGACGACAACGGGGAACGACTCCCCGCCGATCACCAGCGAGGAGTCCACGAGGGACGGACGCAGTGCGGCCATCGCCGGCATCTTGCGCTGCGACAGGAACACGCCGTCGTCGTCCACCAGCATCAGCACCCGGTCGTCCCGCAGCCCCGTGAGGTCGACGGCGGTGGACGTGACGGAGAACCCGGCGCACCCCTTGACCGGGTAGACGTGCAGGCCGGACACGATCACAGAATGGGCTCCGGCTCGTAGGCGGGGTACTTGTCGACGACCGCGGCGACCTGCTCCACCACGGACGCGACCTGTGCCGACGCCACGCCGGTGAACGACAGGCGGTCGGCCAGCAGCGCGTCGAGCGCGGCCCGGTCGAGCGGCAGGCGCTCGTCCGCGGCCAGTCGGTCCAGCAGGTCGTTCTGCGCGAGGCCCTGTTCGCGCATCGCGAGCGCCACGGCCACCGCGTTCTCCTTGATGGCCTCGTGCGCGGTCTCGCGGCCGACGCCCGCCCGCACGGCCGCCATCAGCACCTTCGTCGTGCCAAGGAACGGCAGGTAGCGGTCCAGCTCGCGCGCGACCACGGCCGGGTACGCGCCGAACTCGTCCAGCACCGTCAGAAACGTCTCCAGCAGCCCGTCGAACGCGAAGAACGCGTCGGGCAGCGCGACCCTGCGGACCACCGAGCACGACACGTCGCCCTCGTTCCACTGGTCGCCCGCGAGCTCGCCGACCATCGACAGGTAGCCGCGCAGGATCACCGCGAAGCCGTTGACGCGTTCGCACGAGCGGGTGTTCATCTTGTGCGGCATGGCGCTGGACCCGACCTGGCCGGGCTTGAAGCCCTCTGTCACCAGCTCGTGGCCCGCCATCAGGCGGATGGTCTTCGCCACCGACGACGGCGCCGCCGCGAGCTGCACGAGCGTCGAGACGACGTCGAAGTCGAGCGAGCGCGGGTACACCTGGCCGACGGACGTCAGCACGCGCTCGAAGCCGAGGTGGCCTGCGACCGTGCGCTCCAGCTCCTCGAGCTTCTCCGGCGCGCCGAGCAGGTCGAGCATGTCCTGGGCGGTGCCGACCGGGCCCTTGACGCCGCGCAACGGGTACCGGGAGATCAGCTCGTCGAGCCTGCCGAACGCCACCAGCAGCTCGTCGGCGCCGGTCGCGAACCGCTTGCCCAGCGTCGTCGCCTGCGCCGCCACGTTGTGCGAACGGCCGGCCATCACGAGGCCGGAGTGCTCGGCCGCGAGACGCGCGAGGCGTCCCAGGACGGCAGCGACCTTGGCGCGCACCAGCTCCAGCGACCGCAGCACCTGCAGCTGCTCGACGTTCTCGGTCAGGTCGCGCGAGGTCATGCCCTTGTGGACCTGCTCGTGCCCGGCGAGGGCGTTGAACTCCTCGATGCGGGCCTTCACGTCGTGCCGCGTCACCCGTTCACGCGCGGCGATCGACTCCAGGTCGACCTGCTCCAGCACGCGCTCGTAGTCGGCGATCGCGGTCGCGGGAACCTCGATGCCGGCGGCGGCCTGGGCGCGCAGCACGGCGAGCCACAGCTGGCGTTCCAGCACGATCTTGTGCTCGGCCGACCAGAGCGTCGCGAGGGACGTGGAGGCGTAGCGACCTGCGAGGACGTTGGCGATGCGCGGCTTGCTCACGCCGCCAGGCTAGTGCACCCTGCCCTCACTGCCAGGCGATGGCCGGGTCCGTGACGAGCGTTGTGAGCACTCCCACGCGCAGTGGCACGGTCTGCCTCAGACCGCTGCCGGTGGCCGGGTTGTAGTAGTGGGCGGCGATGTGCACGGAGAGACCGCTCTCGAAGACGCGCACCACCTCCGCACGGGAGATGTCCGGGCCGCCGTCGCTGAACTCGGCCTCGATGACGGTCGTGCCGTCGGCCTGCTTCACCTCCTTGCACACCATCGCCGCGCTCCCGCAGAAGTTGCCCATGGTGACCTTGCGCTTGACGACCTCCACGCGCAACGAGGTGGGCCCGATGTCGTCGGTCAGGTGGACGTAACCGGACACCTCGGGGTCACCGGGCTTCTTCGAGCGGGGCGACGAGGACGGCGGGTAGGGGTACTGGCCGACGCGGAAGTCGCCGTAGATCTCCCGGAGACCGGGCTGCGTCTCCCTGAGCTTCTGCGCCAGCCCGTCACCGATGCTCTGGGCCTTCACCTCGTCCAGCTCGCCCGGCGCGGCGGACGAGACGGACGGCTGGACCTCGGAGGCCAGCTGGTCACCGCGGTCACGCGGCAGCAGTCCCGGCAACGAGAACGACACCACGGCGATCATCGCCGTAGCCACGCCCACAGCGACCAGCGCTCGACGACGACTTTTTTTCTGCTCGACCCGCCTGATCAGGGTGTCGGGGTCGAAGTCGAGCGGCGGCTCGTCCCAGACGGCCAGCAGCATTCCCTCGCGGATCTCCTGCTCACTCACGACGCGACCCTCCCCGAACTGTTGTCGAGCTTCTCCACGATGGTGCGCAGTGTCGCGAGACCGCGCGCCGTCTGGCTTTTGACCGTTCCCTCGGAGCACGCCATCGCCACCGCCACCTCGGCGACCGACAGGTCCTCGAAATAACGCAGCACGAGCACCGCCCGTTGCCGCGGGGGCACCTGCAGCAACGCGGTGTGCACGAGCTCACGTGCCCACAGCTTCGCGCTGGTGGTGTCCGGGTCCACGGTGGCGTCCGCGGCGTCCGGCAGCTCCCCGTCGCGCTGCTCCGCCCTGCGCCACGGCCTGCGCTTCTCGTCCAGCCAGGTGCGCAGCAGCACCTTGCGGGCGTACGCGATCAGGTTGTCGAGGTCCTTGATGCGCTTCCAGGCCACGTACATCTTCATGAGGCTCGACTGCATCAGGTCCTCAGCCGTGTGCCAGTCGCCGCAGAACAAGTAGGCAGTGCGCCGCAAAGACGCGGCATTGGCTGCCGCGAACTCGCGAAAGCCCTGCTCGTCGGCCTTGCGCATGCGATCCCCTCTCGCGTCCTCAACCAGGGGAACGCGTCAGCGGAACGCGGGGTTGCATCACCCGTGACGCGAAAGCGCCGAACGGAGCATCCTGGCCGCCACCCCGCGCGGGTCCGACTTCAGCTCGATGAACGAGTTGACGACCGAGCCGTCCACGAGCGCGATCAGCTCCTCGACGCGGTCGCGCGCGATTCCGCGGCCCGAGCGGGTGAGGATCTCGGCGATCAGCTCGTGCAGCTCCTTGGACAGCACGCGCATCAGCGGCCGCAGGTACGGGCGGCGGCCGGTCGCGACGAGGCGTTCGTAGCGCAGCAGCATCGTCTCGGTGTCCGTGACGGCCTCGCCGACGAGCAGGTCGAGGATGAACTCGATCAGCACGTCGTCGTCGGACAGCCGCTCCGACGTCGTCGCGAGGCGGTGCCTGCAGCTCTCCAGCTCGCTGCGGCCGTGGAACTCGACCGCGGCGGTGACGAGCTCGTCCAGCGAGTCGAAGTAGTACGTGGTCGACGCGAGCGGCAGACCTGCGCGTTCGGCGACCGCGCGGTGCCTGACCGCGTCGAACCCGCCCTCCACGAGCAGGCGGGCCGCGGCCTCCACGAGCGCCTGCCGCCTGCGCTCACCCTTCGGGGTTGCTGCCGTCATAGTCGAGCCAGGGTACTGGGCGTCCGCTCAGAACCGCGGGGCCAGTGCGTCGGCGAACCTCTTGGCCTGGCCTTTCAGCTCGCCGTCGCCCCGGGTGAACACGTAGAGGTCCTGCCCCCGGGCGGTCCTGACCTTCTCGGCGCCGGCGGGCGGCACGAACTCGTCCGGCGTGACGATCGCGGTGATCACGAGGCCGTCGATCGTGAACGCGGCCGAGCGCGAGCCGGGCGAGCACGTCACCGACGGCGGCTCCGCGAAGTCCGGTGAGACCGAAAGCTCGCCGGCGAGGGCGTCCGCGAGCTCCCGGTCCACCGCCGCGCAGCCCTGCACTGCGCGTGCACCGGTCGAGAAACCGGTGCTTCCCGGCGTCGACACGTCCCCCTGCGTGGACGGGGCGTCGCCAGGGAAGTCCTTGGTCGGAGGCTGTACCTCCATCAGCGTCATCGGCGATTCTGCCGTGTTGTCCTTCTGCTGCCCAGGCGCCGCGCTGTTCGACGCGGTCTCGTCCTGGCCGTACCAGGAGTTGGCAGCCAGGACCCCGCCGAAACCCAGCACGACGACCAAAGTGGTGCCGGCGGCGATCGAGTTGCGCCTGCGCAGCGTGGCGCGCCGCGAAGCCGTGCGGACGTCGCCCGCGTCGAAGGACGCCGGTGGTGCGTCGTGTGCGGC
>JASLAV010000796.1 GCA_030146905.1 Lentzea sp.
ACCACGGTGCTGCGGGACGGTCTCCACTTCGGCGAGGGACCGCGACGCGGCCCTGACGGCCGCCTCTACTACTCCGACTTCTACGCGGGCGAGGTGCACGCCATCGACCTCGCCACCGGCGAGGACGAGCTCGTCGTCGCCTTCGACGGCCAGCCCTCCGGTCTCGGCTGGCTGCCCGACGGCAGTCTGCTCGTCGTGTCGATGCTCGACCGCACCGTCCGGCGGCTCGACGGGAACGACCTCGTCGTCCACGCCGATATATCGGATATCGCGACGTTCCACGCCAACGACATGCTCGTCGACGGTGAGGGCCGCGCGTACGTCGGCAACTTCGGCTTCGACCTGCACGGGCTCATCGACGAGGTCGGCCTCCCGCACCTGCTCGAACCGGACTTCGAGCCGATGGGCGCCTCGCTCGCGCTCGTCCAGCCCGACGGCACCGTCAGCGTCGCCGCCGAAGACCTCAAGTTCCCGAACGGCATGGCGCTGCTGCCCGATCCGACGGGCGAGTCGGAGAGCGGGAACATCCTCGTCGTCGCCGAGACCGTTGCATTCCGGCTGACTTCGTTTTCGGTCGACCGCAACGGATCGTTGCAAAACCGCAGGATGTGGGCCGACGTGAAGGAGTTCGGCATCGTTCCGGACGGGATCGCGGCCGACGGGGACGGCGTGTGGGTGGCGCCGGCGTTGCAGCCGGCGGTGTTCCGCGTGACCGAGGGCGGCAAGGTCACCAACCGGGTGGAGACGACGCAGAACTGCTTCGCCGTCGCGGTCGTCGGCGACGAGCTCGTGTGCCTGACGGCGCCGGACTCGCATCCGAACGTGGTCAGGTCCGAGCGGCTCGGGAAGATCGAGATCTATCCGCTGAACTGATATATCGGCTGCGACATACCAGTTCAGGCATCGGTCAGACGAGCGCGTCCCACCAGGACTTGTCGAGCTCGCCGCGCGCGACGAGCACGGCAGGTCCGGTGAGCGTCGACGTCGTCGGCTCGATCGTCACGTACACCTGGCCGCCGAGGACGTCGACGGTCGCCGAGCCGGTCGTCCTGCCCTGGCCCGCGAGCCAGGAGGCGACGCACGCGACGGTGCCGGTGCCGCAGGACCGGGTCTCGCCGACGCCGCGCTCGTGGACGCGCATCCGCAGGGCGTCCTGGCCGATGACGTTGATGAACTCCACGTTGACGCCGTGCGGGAACATCACCGGGTCGAAACCGGGCGGCGCGGTGAGGTCGAAGCTCTCGACGGGGACCTCGGTGACGCACGCCAGGTGCGGGTTGCCGACGTCGACCGCGAAGCCGCCGATGCCCTGGCCGTCGACCGCGGCGATGGACGTGCCGGTGACCCGCGCGGGGCCCATGTCGTTCGTGACGGAGCCGTCCGGGTGCGTCACGACGGTCCTGTCGCCGGCGCGCGTGCCCACCACGAACTCGCCCTGGGGCTGGTGGCCCGCGTCGACGAGGTAGCGGGCGAAGACGCGCAGGCCGTTGCCGCACATCTCGGCGACGGAACCGTCGGCGTTGCGGTAGTCCATGAACCACTTGCCGTCGGACCGCACGACGCGCAGCACCCCGTCCGCGCCGAGGCCGCGCTGCCGGTCGCACAGCGCCTGCACGCGCGCCGGTGTCAGGTCCAGCTGGTCATCGAGGTCGGGCAGGACGACGAAGTCGTTCTCCGTGCCGTGCCCCTTCACGAACTCCACGGGACCAGGTTACCGGCGGCTTCCACGAGGTCGGGCCGCGCACCGTCGAGCCAGGTGATGCGCTGGTCACGCCGGAACCAGGACCGCTGCCTGCGCACGAACCGCCGGGTGGCGCGTTTGGTCTCCTCCGCGGCGAAGTCGATCGTGCAGGCTCCGTCCATGGCGGACAGCACCTGCTGGTAGCCCAGGGCGCGCGACGCGGTCCTGCCGTCGCGCAGGCCGATCCTGACCAGGGCGCGCACCTCGTCCTCGAGTCCGGAGGCGAACATCCGGTCCACGCGCAGGTCGACGCGCGCGTCCAGTTCGGACACCTCGCGGTCGACGCCGATCTGGACGGTGCCGTACCGCGCGGGGCCGGGTTTGGGCAGGTTCGCGGAGAACGGCTCGCCGGTCAGCTCGATGACCTCCAGCGCGCGCACGAGGCGGCGGCCGTTGGACGGCAGGATCGCGATCGCGGCGGCGGGGTCGAGCTCCCGCAGGCGCCGGTGCAGCGCCTCCGGACCGGCCGACGCCAGTTCTGCCTCGAAACGCGCGCGCACGGCGTCGTCGGTGCCGGGGAACTTGAGGTCGTCGAGCACGGCCTGCACGTACAGCCCGGAGCCGCCGACGAGGATCGGCGGGCGTCCCGCGGCGAGGAGGTCCTCGATGACGGCGCGGGCCTCGCGCTGGTAGGCGGCCACGGACGCGGTCTCGGTGACGGACAGGACGTCGAACAGGTGGTGGGGCACCCCCCGGCGTTCCGCGAGGGGCATCTTCGCCGTGCCGATGTCCATGCCGCGGTAGAGCTGCATGGCGTCGGCGTTGACGACCTCTCCACCGAACCGCTCCGCGAGCGCGACGGCCAGGTCGGACTTGCCGGTGGCGGTGGGTCCGACGACTGCGACGGGGGTGATCACGGGCGCTCCCAGAGGGCGACGTGGTAGCCCACGCCGAACGGTGCGAAGAACTCGGCGCCGGAGCAGCGCCACGGTCCGGGCACGCCGGCGAGGACCTGCCACGCCGCGCGGCCCTGTGCGCCCAGCTCACGGGCGAGTTCGGGGTCGAGGTCGAGCAGGCCGTCCACGTCGGCCGCGGACAGCAGGGTGTGGACCAGGGAGTCGAAGGGTCCCGAACGCGGGTCGTCGGAACCCGGTGAGCGTGGTCCGTGGCGGTTCGAGCCGTCGCCGAGGACCAGGAGGCCCGCGTCCTCGGAGGCGAGCAGGCGTCCAAACGAGACACAGTCGGAAACCGGCAGGTCAGCCGGGATGACTTCAACGCGTGACACCTCGGCCGCGCAGCGTTCGCGCAGCCAGGCGGTGATCAGCACGGGCAACGGGATCCGGGCGTCCGGCGGCAGGTCCCCGCCGAGTGACACCGGCACGTCGACCCCGTATCCGAGGAAAGTTCCCGAAAGCGGTGGCACGAACGTCGCCCTGCCGCCGTCACCGACGGCGACGACGACCCACGGACCTGGCAGTTTCCCTGCCGCGGCAAGGGTTGCGGCCCTCACGGGCTCGGTTTCGGCGGCGGCTCCCGCGACCAGTTCTGGCACCAGAAGGGGTGGGTGCGGCACCACCGCGGCACGGGTGATCACGACGGACGAGGCTACCTATCGTGGACTCCCAGTACCGAGTCGAGCTCTGACCTGTTTGAATGCGCGCGGGGAACTGGGGACGGGAGACCCTCCAGCGCCCGTATTGCATCGGCCCCGCCGGCTGGCGGGGCGCCCGTGGCAGGCACGGGCGTCAGATGGGAGGAACCGGCGATGTCGGAGCAGGACAGCACACCGGAGGCCGTGGCCGAGACCACGCCGGTGGAGGTTGCAGCCGAGGGTGTGGTCGAGGAAACGCCGAAGGAGACCGCGCAGGCGACGCCTCCTGCCGTCCCCGTGGCGTCGGACCACCCTGACCGCTGGGGGCGCGTCGACGCCGACGGCACCGTCTACGTCAAGACCGAGGACGGCGAGCGCGCCGTCGGGTCCTGGCAGGCGGGCGAGCCGGTCGAGGGCCTCGCGCACTTCGCGCGGCGGTTCGACGACCTGCGCACCGAGGTCGAGCTGCTCGTGTCGCGGCTCGCGTCCGGCGCCGGTGACCCCAAGCACGCCATGACCAGCGCGAAGCACGTCAAGGAGCAGCTCGCCGAGGCCGCCGTCGTCGGCGACCTGAAGGCGCTGGCCGCCCGTGTCGAGCACGTGCTGGTGCTGGCTGAGGCGGGCATGGAGAAGGCCAAGGAGGCCAAGGAGGCCGCCAGGGCCCAGTCCGTGGCGCGCAAGCAGGCGCTGGTCGACGAGGCCGAGTCCATCGCGAACGAGTCGACCCAGTGGAAGGTCGCGGGCGACCGGCTGCGCGCGATCCTCGACGAGTGGAAGACCATCCGCGGCGTCGACCGCAAGACCGACGAGCAGCTGTGGCGCCGGTTCTCGAAGGCGCGCGACGCGTTCAACCGCCGTCGCGGCTCGCACTTCGCGGA
>JASLAV010000800.1 GCA_030146905.1 Lentzea sp.
TCGACGGGTACGGGGTCGGCGGGTGGCTCGGGAAGTGCCCGCAGGGTCACGCCCGCCAGCTCGCCCAGCACCCTCGCGTGCACCGCCCGCGTCAACGGCCATGCCACGCCACCGTTGGTGAGCACCGCGACCGCGAGACCCCGCTCCGGGATCACCCGCAGGGACGCCTGGAACCCCGGCGTCTGACCGGTGTGCCACACGCCGGTCAGGCCGCCGTCGTAGTCCTGCACGAGCCAGCCGAGCCCCTGCCTGCCGCCGAAGCCGAAGTCGGGCAGGACGACCTGGGGTTCGCGCATCGCGTCGAACTCGGTGGTGCCGAGGTGCATCCGCACGAACTTGAGCAGATCCCGCGCGCTCATCGCGAGCACCGACCCCGACGGTGAGTCCCCTTCGGTCGTCTGGAACCCGGCGGGCTTGAGCTCGCCGTCCTCGGGAAGGTGCCCCGACGCGCACTCCCGGCCCGCGTACTCGGCATAGCGCGTGGCGGCGGTGGACAGGCCGAGCCTGCCGACGAGGCGTTCACGCAGCACCGTGTTGAAGGGCTTGCCGCGCAGCACTTCCACGATCCGGCCGAGCACCACGTAGCCGCTGTTGCAGTACACGTGGAGCTCGCCGGGCGGAGTCGTCTGCTCCGTGTCCGCCATGCGCTCCAGGTACTTCACCAGCATGTCTTCGTCGTTGCCGGTGTCGTAGTAGAGATCACCCTCGAAGCCGGCCGTGTGGGTGAGGAGGTGGCGCGGTGTGATGACCCGCGCCGCCTGCTCGTCGGCGAGCCTGAACTCCGGCAGCACGTCGCGCACCGGCCGGTCGAGGTCCAGCAGGCCCTCGTTCACCAGCTCCTGGACCAGCGTCGCCGTCCAGACCTTGGTGACCGACCCGATCTGGAAGATCGAGTCCGGGGTCACCTGCTCGCCGGTGACGCTGTTCAGCACGCCCGCCGTCATGTCGACGACTTCGCCGTCGTGCAGGACGGCCACCTGCGCGCCGACGACGCCGTGGTCGTCGGCCAACCGCTGCAGATCGATCATGTTCCCCCAGAACAGGTCCTCTAGCGCGGCGAGAGCGGCACCGTCTTCGACCGCACCCACTTGAGCACCGAGGGCCACTCGCCGTAGCCCGCGTCGATGTTGATGTGCGCCGCGCCCGGCAGGACGTCGACCTCGATGCGCAACGCCTCCGCCAGCTGCTTGGCCGCCTCCATCGAGCAGTGCGGGTCGCCCTCGCCCGCGACCAGGCGGGTCTCGGTGGCGGCACGGCGCAGGTTCGCCGGGTCGAGCGGTGCCGGGAAGAACGACTTGATGGCCGGCTCCGGGTGGTTCAGCTCCGGCGGGGCGACCAGCAGCACGCGGTCGACGTGACCGATGTCCTCGCGGGCGGCGTGGTGCAGCCAGAGGTAGCAGCCGAGCGAGTGCGCGACGACGACCCGTTCGCGGTCTCTCGGAGCTGCTTCGAGGTGGGTGTCGAGCTCGCTCAGCCAGGTGTCGCGGTCGGGCGCTTCCGGGCTGCTGAAGTGCGGCAGGTCGGCGAGGCCGCCGTGTTCGGACACCGTCTGGGCGAGCCAGCGCTGCCAGTGACCGGGACCGGAGCCGGTGTAGCCGTGGAGCAGGAGGACGTGGGGCAGCGACATGTGTCCACCCTAGAACGAACGAAGGGCGCCCGGTCTCCCGGACGCCCTTCGCGTGACACTCGTGTATCTAGGCCGACTTCTCCCGACGCTCCCGGCGCGAGGGCTGCCGGGCCACGATCGTCGGGTTCACGTTCTCCTTCACCGTCTGCTCGGTGATGACGACCTTGGCGACGTCCGTGCGGCTCGGGATGTCGTACATCACCGGGAGCAGGACCTCTTCCATGATCGCGCGCAGGCCGCGAGCACCGGTGCCGCGCAGGATCGCCTGGTCGGCGACCGCTTCCAGCGCGGTCTTGGTGAACTCGAGCTCGACACCGTCCATCTCGAAGAGCTTCTGGTACTGCTTCACCAGGGCGTTCTTCGGTTCGGTGAGGATCATGACCAGCGACGGCTTGTCGAGGTTCGTGACGGAGGCGACCATCGGCAGACGCCCGATGAACTCGGGGATCAGGCCGAACTTGATCAGGTCCTCCGGCATGGAGTCGGCGAAGAAGTCCGACGCCTCCACCTCGGCCTTGGAGCGCACCTCGGCGCCGAAGCCGAGGCCTCGCTTGCCGACCCGGTCCTGGATGATCTTCTCCAGGCCCGCGAAGGCACCGGCCACGATGAACAGCACGTTCGTCGTGTCGATCTGGATGAACTCCTGGTGCGGGTGCTTGCGACCGCCCTGCGGGGGGACCGACGCCGTCGTGCCCTCCAGGATCTTGAGCAGGGCCTGCTGCACGCCCTCACCGGAGACGTCGCGCGTGATCGACGGGTTTTCACTCTTTCGAGCGATCTTGTCGACCTCGTCGATGTAGATGATGCCCGTCTCGGCGCGCTTCACGTCGTAGTCGGCGGCCTGGATGAGCTTCAGGAGGATGTTCTCGACGTCCTCGCCGACGTACCCGGCCTCCGTGAGCGCCGTCGCGTCGGCGATGGCGAACGGCACGTTCAACATCTTCGCGAGCGTCTGCGCGAGGTAGGTCTTCCCGCAGCCCGTCGGGCCCAGCATCAGGATGTTCGACTTCGCCAGCTCGACACCGTCGTCACGACCCTCGCGCCCGCGGTCGCCCGCCTGGATGCGCTTGTAGTGGTTGTAGACGGCTACCGAGAGGGTCCGCTTCGCCTCGGACTGGCCGATGACGTACTGGTCGAGGAACTCGTGGATCTCGGCGGGCTTCGGCAGCTCGTCGAGCTTCACGTCACCGGCTTCCGCCAGCTCCTCCTCGATGATCTCGTTGCAGAGATCGATGCACTCATCGCAGATGTAGACGCCGGGGCCAGCGATGAGTTTCTTCACCTGCTTTTGACTCTTTCCGCAGAAAGAGCACTTCAGCAAGTCGCCGCCGTCACCGATACGCGCCATGACCGCTGACCTATGTCCCCTCCGGCGCACACCTGCTGTAGTGCGCCTGCTGACTTGC
>JASLAV010000832.1 GCA_030146905.1 Lentzea sp.
GCCCGCCGCGGTGTGGTGGGCCACCTGGCGGGCGAGCACGGCGCCGAGGACGGTGACGCCGATGGTGCCGCCGAGCGAGCGGAAGAACGACACGGTGGCGCTGGCGGCGCCGATCTCGGCGAGCGGGACGGCGTTCTGCACGACGAGGACGAAGTTCTGCAGGGTCATGCCGACGCCCGTGCCTATGAGCACCATCGGCGGCGCGATGAGCACCAGCGGCGTGTGCTCGTCGAGGAAACCGAGGCAGGCGGACCCGGCGGCGAGGCACACGGCACCGGCGACGAGGTAGGGCTTGATCCGGCCGGTGCGGCTGAGCAGGCGCCCCGCCACGACGGAGGAGACGAGGATGCCCGCCATCATGGGGATGGTGAGCACGCCGGCCTCCGTCGGGGTGTGCCCGCGGCTGACCTGGAAGTACTGGCTGAGGAAGACCGCGGCGCCGAACATGGCCGTGCCCGCGGCCAGGCTGCCGAGGACGGCCAGCGCGGTGGTGCGCCGCGTGATGATGCCGGGCGGCACGATCGGCTCCGCGACCCTGGTCTCCACCCACGCGGCGAGACCGAGCAGCAGCAGGCTCGCCCCGACCATGACCGCGGTCTGCCAGGACGCCCAGGCGAAGGCGCCGTCGACGAACGAGATCCAGATCAGCAGGACGCTCACGCCGCCGGTCAGCAGCGACGCGCCCCAGTAGTCGATGTGGACGTTCTCCTTGCGCACCACCGGGAGCCGCAGCGTCAGCTGCAGCACGACCAGGGCCGCCAGAGCGAACGGCACTCCGACGAAGAAGCACCAGCGCCAGCCCA
Source organism: Lentzea sp. (assembly GCA_030146905.1). Next base: position 804 of record JASLAV010000832.1, read on the forward strand.
GCCACGAGCTGTCGACGAGGAACCCGCCCAGCAGCGGCCCGCCGATCGTGGACAGCGCCGTGACGCTGCTGAGGTAGCCCGCGTACCTGCCGCGTTCGCGAGGCGGGATCATCGCCCCGATGGCGATTTGGACCAGCGCCTGCACACCGCCGACACCGATGCCCTGCAGGGCGCGCGCGGCGATGAGCTGGCCCGCGTCCTGCGCCAGACCCGACGCGACCGACCCGGCGAGGAAGACCACCGTGGCGGACTGCACGAGTGCCTTCTTGTCGAAGAGGTCGGCGAGCTTGCCCCAGATCGGGGTCGTGACGGTCGTGGTGAGCAGGGTGGCGGTAACCACCCAGGTGTACTGGGTGGGGGAGCCGTGCAGGTCGCCCATCATCCTGGGCAGCGCGGTGGCCACGACGGTGCTGCTCAGCGTGGAGACGAACAGGGCGAGCAGCAGGCCGGTGAGCGACTCCAGGACCTTCCGCCGGGATGGTGCGGTGGGCGAACTCATGTGCCCACACTAAGTCAATTGATTGATTTAAAACTGGCCGGGGTGCGGGTCAGGACCGGCGGGTGGCCGGGGCCAGGTACAGGCCCGCGAGGGCGTCGACGAGCCCGGTCGCGGTCGCGCTCCAGATCGCCGCGCTGTCGTCGGGCAGGTCCTGCTCCCGCCGGGCGCACATGTGCACGATCAGCGTCCTGGCCATCTCGTCGCGTTCGGCGCGCACGGCGGGTGTCAGACCGGGGAGGCAGCGGTGCACCTCGTCGGCGACCGTGCGCTGCAGCGAGGTCTGACCGACGTCGACCAGGCCGAGCTCGCGCAGCTTCGGCTCCGTCATGAGCTGGGCGACGAAGCGGGCGTACCAGCTGTTCGACCCCAGGGACGCCAGGTGGTCGGTGAAGGGGTGGACGACGCAGACGAGCCAGTCGCGCAGCTCGGTGCTGCCGGCGTGCTCCTGCACCGCCTTCTCGCGCAGCAGCTCCATCGGTTCGTTGTGGCGCAGGTAGATGGCGCGGACGAGCTCCGCCTTGCTGCCGAAGTGGTAGCTGACCGCCGTGTTGTTGCCCAGGCCGGCCTCGTCGCTGATCTGCCGGTTGGAGACGGAGAAGACGCCGTGCTCGGCGAACATGCGCTCGGCGGTGTCGAGGATGCGTGCCCTCGTGCCTTCTGGCGTCTTGCTGCGCGTCATTCCTGGAGCTCCGGCCGGCCATGCCCGGCGCCGTGCCGGGCTACTGGCCAGCAGGATAGGTCAGGACCTCGCCGAACCGCGTCCCGCAGGTCGCCATGGCGCGTACGGTGTGGCGGACGCGAAGGAGCGGACGATGTCAGGCGCTGTACTGCGAGGGGTGACTCTGGACTGTGCCGACCCGCGGGCGCTGGCGAGCTTCTACGGCGCTCTGACCGGCATGCGCGAGCTCTTCGGCACGGACGACTTCGTAGCGCTGACGGCCGGCTCCGGCTGTGATCTGGGGTTCCAGCGGGTCGACGGGTACCGGGCTCCGCGGTGGCCGGGTCAGGACGTGCCGCAACAGCTCCACCTGGACCTCCGCGCCGACGACCTCGACGCGGCGGAAGCGCTGGCGCTGGAACTCGGCGCGGCCAAGCCGGACCACCAGCCCGGCGACGGACGCTGGCGGGTGCTCCTGGATCCGGCCGGCCACCCCTTCTGCCTGACCTCTGCCTGACCTCTGGTCCCGCCCTAGACCGCGCCCCAGCCGTTGTCGACGGGCAGCACGACGCCGTTGATGTTCGCGGCGGCGTCCGAGGCGAGGAACACGATCGCGGCGGCCTGCTCGTCGGCGTCGGCGAGGCGCCCGATGTTCTGCCGGTACTTGGCGAGAACCTGGGGGCCGAGCGCGGCGGGGTCGACCGTCACGGCGATGCCCGTCATGGTGGCGCCGGGGGCGATGGCGTTGGCGCGGATGCCCGCGTCGCGGTACATGATCGCCACGGACCGCGTGAGCCCCACGAGGCCGTGCTTCGACGCCGTGTAGGCCGTTCCGGCCGCACTGCCGCGCAGGGCCGCCTCCGAAGCCGTGTTGACGATCGCGCCCTTGCCCTTGGCGAGCATGTGCGGCAGCGCGGCACGCGTGAGCAGGAACGGTGCCGTGAGGTTGACCCGCACCACCCGCTCCCACTCGGTGTCGGAGACGTCGGCCGCCGCGGACATGCTGTCCATGACCCCGGCGTTGTTGGCCAGGACGTCGATGCCGCCGAACGCGGTCACCGCGGTCTCGACCGCCGCGTCGGCCGCTGCCTGCTCGCTCAGGTCCCCGGTGGCCACGACCGCGGTGCCGCCCGCCGCCTCGATCTCCGCCACGACGGCCTGCGCGGCGGCGGCGTTGATGTCGGCCACCACGACCTTCGCCCCGGCAGCGGCGAAGCGCAGCGCGGCCGCCCGTCCGATGCCCGAACCGCCACCGGTGACCACGACGCTGCTGTCTTCGAGCCCGCTGGTGTTCACTGACCGCCTCCATCTGCGAGTACTTTTTGTCAGTGTGTGTCATGAAGGCGCACAGAGACAACCGAGCATGCGACAATTCCCGTCTCACGTGGAGGTGCCATGACGATCGGACGCCCGTCCCTCACCGAGCGGCGGAAGGCGGAGACCCGCCTCGACGTCGCGCGCGTGGCTGTCGGTCTCTTCGTCGCCCAGGGCGTGGCCGCCACGTCCGCCGAGGAGATCGCCACCGCCGCCGGCATCTCGTCCCGCACTCTGTGGCGCTACTTCCCGACCAAGGAGAGTTGCGTCCTGCCGTTGCTGACCGGCGGCATCGACCTGGCAGCCGGCTGGCTGCGGTCGTGGCGCCCCGGTCAGGACATGTCCGAGCTCGTGGAGGTGCTGAGGCGGGCGGGCCGGTCGGCGGGCGACCGCGCGGTGATGCTCGACCTGGTGCGGTTGACCAGGACGGAGCCGGGCCTGCGCGCGGTGTGGCTGGAGGCGCACCGCCAGGCGGAACCGGTCTTCGCCGACGCGCTGGCCCGGCGTGACGGGCTGGCCGCTCCCGACCTGACGGCGGTCGTGCACGCCGCGATGATCAACTCAGCGCTGCGGGCCGCCGTGGAGCACCACGCGTTCCACACCGGCTCCCAGGACGACGAGGCGGGCGGCGTGGAGGCGGCGGTCGGTGAGGCGTTGCTGATCGCGGCGCGTGGCCTGTCGCGCTGACCCGCCTCGCCGGCCGGGCGCCCGGTCGTCACTTCCCGGTAGGCGGCTGTCCGGTGGTGGTCGTGGCCGGGATGCTCGGTGTGGTCCTGGGCACGCCGGTGGGGGTGGTGAGCACGCCGGTGGTCGTCGAGACCGGCGGTCGCAGGGACGGGCCCGGCTCCACCGGCGTGCCGGACGTGCCGGGCAGGAACGCCAGTGCCAGCGCCAGCACTCCCGTCGTGGCGGCGGCGCTGCCCATCACCGCGGCGTTGCGCCGCCGCGACCGCCTCGCCCTGCTGCGCCTGATCAGGTCGGTGGCGGTCCCGGAGCTCGGCGGCGCGCTCTGCGACCGCAGTGCGGAGAAGATCGCTCTCAGTTCGTCCTCGTGCACCATCAGACCTCCAGCCTCGAGTGGCCGAACCCGGGCCCGAGCCTGCGCCGCAACGTCTCCAGCCCCTTGCTGCTCTGCGACTTCACCGTGCCCGCCGAACAGCCGAGCGCGGCGGCGACGTCCTCCACGCTCATGTCGTTCCAGTAGCGCAGCACCAGCACCGCGCGCTGACGCGCTGGCAGCGTGGACAACGTCTCCCACACCACCAGCCCGTCCTCGGCGCCGGGTGCGGTGAAGAGCTCCTCCGGCGGTGCGTCGGTCAGCTCCTCCCTGCGCCAGCGCAGGCGTCTGCGCTCGGCCAGGAAGGTCCGGACGACGATCTGCCGCAGGTACGCCTCGATGCCGCTCCGGTCGGCCAGCTTCGGCCCCGCCTGGTAGAGCTTCATGAACGCCGACTGCATCACGTCCTCGGCCTCGTGCCAGTTGCCGCACAGCAGGTAGGCCGTGAACCGCATCGGCTCCGCACACCGGTCGAAGAGCTCGGCGAACTCGTTTTCCCAGCTCAGCATCGTTCCCTATCCGATGGGCCGCGGCTGCGACGACGGCACGGGTGAGGGCGTCCGCTGCCACGTCATGTCATCCGTGCGGACCACCGTGGGACGCTGCTCGGGAAGCCGCTCGTCGTCGCGCAGCACGAGCAGCGGGATCGCGATGACCACGAGCGCGAGCAGGAGCACCGCCACCGCGATCACCTTGCCCTCACGCACCGCGACTCTCCCGTGGGTCGGTGGCACCCGGAAGGTGCCCTCACCCTTAACCATGCGATGGGAGACCGGTTTGGTTGCCCGTGTGTCCCGGATCGCACTGCCGGTGATCTCGGCGTCCACTTCAGACTCGGCATCGCGGGTTAGTCGCAGAAACGCGCGGGTAGCCGTTGGCCGTCACGAAGCGACACGGAGGAGAGCGATGAGCGACACGACCACGGTCGACCGGCTGCGCACGGCGCTGGCCGACGTTTCCTATCCCGTCGGCAAGGACCGGCTGGTCGACCACGCGTCACGCAACAACGCCGACGAGGACACCGTGCACGCGCTGCATTCCATCCCGGATCGCTCGTACGGCTCGTTGGACGAGGTGCTCGACGTGATCGCCGTCGACCAGAGCCGAGAGGGCTGAGTTCCCCGCCGCGCTCGTCATGCACGCGGACGGGACTGCCCATACGGTCGAGGAGGACGCGAAAGCCGCCGGTGAGAGGTCTGCGGCCCCGACGGGGCCGCAGACCATTTGTGCTCGGGGCACGGCATCACCGCGGCTGGAATCGATTCCTCCGACGGCCGCGGGCCGGAATGGGAGCAGTGATGAGGGACCGCAAGGCGGTGCGGACACCCGCGCCCGCGGGACGTTCTCGTTTCGCCGGTGACGTGCCGTCGGTCGCGGTGGTGGGCGGCGGGATCGCGGGCCTCTCGGCGGCCACCCTGCTGGCGGAACGCGGCGCGCGGGTGGTGCTGTGCGAGCGCGAGGACTACCTCGGCGGACGGGTCGGCGGGTGGAGCACGCGGCTGGCCGACGGCAGCGACGTGACCATGACGCGGGGTTTTCACGCGTTCTTCCGGCAGTACTACAACCTGCGCGCGTTGCTGAAGCGGGTCGACCCGGACGGCCGGGCGCTGACGCCGATGCCGGACTACCCGCTGTGGCACGCGGGTGGCGACCGCGACTCGTTCGCAGGGCTGCCGACGACCGCGCCGTGGAACGTGGTGGCGTTCCTGAAGCGCAGCCCGACGTTCCGGTGGAGCGATCTGCCGCAGATGAACCCCGACGCGGCCCTGAAGCTGCTGGACGTGGCCGTTCCGGGGGTCTACGACGAGCTCGACGGCATGAACGCGGTCGACTACCTCGAACGCGTCCGGTTCCCGCAGGCCGCGCACGCCCTCGCGTTCGAGGTGTTCTCCCGCAGCTTCTTCGCGCACCCGCGGGACATGTCGGCCGCGGAACTCGCCGTGATGTTCCACATCTACTTCCTCGGTTCGAACGAGGGCCTGCTCTTCGACGTCGCGGCCGACCCGTTCCCGCACGGCCTGTGGGACCCGCTCGGCCACCACCTCACCGAGCTGGGGGCCGAGGTGCGCACGGGCACCGAGGTGCTGACGGTGGAACGGGGCGGGACGAGGCGTTTCGCCGTCACCACCGGCGACGGCGTGATCGACGCCGACGCCGTGGTGCTCGCCGCGGACGTGCCGGGACTGCGCGGGCTCGTGGGCTCGTCTCCAGACCTCGGTGACACCCAGTGGCGTGACCAGGTGTCGGCGCTGCGTACCGCGCCACCGTTCCTGGTGTCGCGGTACTGGCTGGACACACCGGCCGACCGGCCCGGTTTCATCGGCACGAGCGGCTACGACCTGCTCGACAACGTGAGCGTGCTCGACCGGTACGAGCACGAGGCGAGGGCCTGGGCGGCGCGCACCGGCGGGTCGGTGGTCGAGCTGCACGGCTACGCCATGCCGTCCGATGTGGACTACGACGAGGCCAGGCAGCGGCTCTGGCAGCAGCTGACCGAGGTCTACCCCGAGACCAAGCGCGCCACCGTGGTCGACGAGCGCCACGAGTGGCGTGCCGACTGCCCGTTGTTCCCCGCGGGCGGCTACGAGAGCAGGCCGCGGGTGACGACGCCGGACGACTTCCTCGTGCTGGCGGGAGATCTGGTGCGCATCGACCTGCCGGTGGCGTTGATGGAGCGCGCGGCCACGACCGGTTTCACCGCGGCCAACCACCTCCTGAGCCGCTGGGGCGTGGCCGGGACGGAGCTCTGGACGGTTCCCGTCGAGGGCCGTGTGCCGTTGCTGCGTGCGGCGGCACGTCGCCGGAGGTCTGCGTGAACGTCGGTGTGGGAGCCGGTGGCCCGGGCGTTGCCCTGCGCGGGATGACCGGTGGTGCGCGGGCGGTGGCGACGGTGGCGTGGCTCTGCGGTGTGCTCGTCGTGGTGGCGCAGATCGTCTACTCCAGGACGGCGCCGGAGGACCGGCTGTTCACGACGGTGCTGTCGGTGGTCGCGTTCGCGGTGGCCTCGGTGTGCGACGCGGTGGCGCGCTTCGGCCCGCGTGCGGCGGCGTTGCTCGTGGCGGTCGCCGGGGGCGGCGGTCTGCTGGCCGAGACCATCGGCGTGCACACGGGTTTCCCGTTCGGCGAGTACCGCTACACGGGCTCGCTCGGCCTCGACATCGCCGGAGTGCCGGTGGTCGTGGCGATGGCGTGGGTGATGATGTGCTGGCCCGCGTTGTTGGTCGGCCGCTCGATCGCGTCCTGGGTGCGCGCGGACTGCCGGGCCTGGCCGGTCGTCGCGATCGGCGCGTGGGCTCTGGCCGCGTGGGACGTGTTCCTCGACCCGCAGATGGTCGACGCCGGTCACTGGGTGTGGGCCGACCCGGTACCCGCACTTCCCGGTGTGTCCGGGATTCCGCTGACGAACTACGCCGGCTGGCTGCTGACCGCCGTGCTGATGATCGCCGTGCTGCACCGCGGTGCCGGCCGGCCGCGCGTCGCCCGCCAGCTGGACCTGCGGGCAGGACCGGCCCCTGTGCTCTACCTGTGGACCTACGGCTCCTCGGTGTGGGCGCACGCCGCGTTCTTCGGCCGCCCAACGGTGTCGCTGGTCGCCGGTCTGCTGATGGGAGTGGTGGCGGTGCCGTTCGCCTGGACGCTGTGGCGGGCACATCGGTGAGAAGACTTCTCGACGCGGCGGTGCGTGGTGCCGCCATCGGTTCCATCGCCACCACGGCACACGCCCTGGTGAACGCGCGGCTCATGCGGGTCCCACCGGCCGACCCACCCGAGTGCCAGGAGCAGGTCTCGGTCCTGGTGCCCGCGCGGGACGAGGCGCACCGGATCGCGCCGACCATCAGGTCCCTGCTGGCACAACGCGGTGTGCCGCGGCTGGAGATCGTGGTGCTCGACGACGGCTCGACCGACGGCACCGCCGACGAGGTGCGGCGGGTCGCGGGCGACGACGAACGACTCCGCGTCATGACCGGGAAGACGCCGCCCGCCGGCCTGCCGGGCAAGCCCCACGCCTGTGCCCAGCTGGCCGGAGCGGCACACGGCCGCGTGCTGGTGTTCGTCGACGCGGACGTCGTGCTCGAACCGCACGCGGTCGCCGCGGCCGTCGCGCTGTTGCGCCACAACGACCTCGACGTGGTGTCGCCGTTCCCGCGCCAGCTCGCCGACGGCATCGGGACGCGTCTCGTCCAGCCGTTGCTGCAGTGGTCGTGGCTCGTGTTCCTGCCGTTGCGCCTGGCCGAACGCTCGCCCAGGCCGTCGTTGTCCGCGGCGAACGGGCAGTTCCTGGTCGTGGACTCCACCGCCTACCACCGCAGCGGTGGTTTCGCGGGCATCGCCACGGCCGTGCTCGACGACATCGCGTTGCTGCGGGCGGTCAAACGCAGTGGTGGCCGTGGTGTGGTCGTCGACGGCAGCACGGTGGCGGCCTGCCGGATGTACGAGGACTGGGCGGAGGTCCGGCACGGGTACGAGAAGTCGTTGTGGTCGGCCACCGGCAACCCGGTGGCGGCGGCCGCGCTGTCGGTCGTGCTCGCCTGGTTGTACGTGCTGCCGCCGATCGCAGCGCTGGCGGGGTCGCGCGCCGGTGCCGCCGGGTACGTCGCGGGTGTGCTGGGCCGGGTCGTGACCGCACGGCACACCGGCGGGCGGGTGTGGCCGGACGCCCTCGCCCACCCCGTGTCGGTGGGGGTGCTGCTGACGCTCGTCGCACGGTCGTGGCGAGCCCGGCGGGCGGGGCGCCTGCGGTGGAAGGGCCGATCGTTGCGGGGGAGCAGCTGACATGGCACGGGTAGCCGTCATCGGAGCCGGCATGGGCGGCCTGGCCGCGGCCGCGCGGCTGGCGAAGGCGGGACACGACGTCACCGTGTACGACCAGGCCGCCGGCCACGGTGGCAAGCTCGGGACGCTGCACCGCGACGGGTTCACCTTCGACACCGGACCGTCGCTGCTGACGCTGCCGCACGTCTACCGCGACCTCTTCGCGGCCACCGGCGCACCGCTCGACGACCTCGTCGAGATCGTGCCGGTGGAGCCGACCTGCCGCTACCGCTTCCCGGACGGCTCGTTCCTCGACATGCCCCACGCCGAGGAACGGGCGGAGGCCGCGATCGCCGGCGCGTTCGGGGCAGAGGCGGCCCGGCAGTGGCGGGCGGTGCTCACCGACGCGGAACGGTTGTGGGACCTCGTCGGCGAACCCGTGCTGCAGAACCCGCTCAACGGCGTGGGCGACCTGCTGCGCCGGTCGGCGAGCGTCCGCGACCTGATGGCCATCGCGCCGTGGCGCACGCTGCGCGCGGTGGGGGAGCGCAGGCTGACCGACCCGCGGCTGCGCATGCTCCTCGACCGCTACGCCACCTACAGCGGTTCCGACCCGCGCCGCACACCGGCGTTGATGACGGTGATCCCGTTCATCGAGCAGCGGTTCGGCGGCTGGTACGTGCGCGGCGGGCTGCGCCGGCTCGGCGACGCGCTGTTCGGCCGCTGCGTCGAGCTGGGAGTGACCTTCCGCTTCGCCGCAAGGGTCACCGCGATCGAGAGCGGCGCGCGCGGGGTGACGGGAGTTCGCCTG
>JASLAV010000852.1 GCA_030146905.1 Lentzea sp.
GCCCAGGCGAGCCTGCACGGGTTCATCGGCGCACTGGCCAAGGAGCAGCCGCACTGGCAGGTCAGGGCCGTCGACCTCGCGAAGGACACGCCCTGGCAGCCCGCCGAGGTGTTCGGCCTGCCCTGCGACCGGCGTGCCCACCCCGTCGTGCAGGCCGGTGGCCAGTGGCTGCGCCGGCGGCTCGTCCAGGTCGACCTGCCCGTGCCCGCCACCTCCGCTTTCCGCCGCGGCGGTGTGTACGTGCTCATCGGCGGGGCCGGTGATCTCGGCGTCGTGCTGACCGAGCACCTCGCCCGTGCGCACGGAGCCCAGGTCGTGTGGGTCGGCCGGCGTGCCGACAACGACGACATCCGCGCCCGCAAGGCCGGCCTCACCGGTCCGGAACCGCTCTACGTGCAGGCCGACGCGGGTGATCCGCGGGCCCTGCGCCGGGTGCGCGACGAGGTCGTCGCCCGGTACGGCAGGGTCGACGGGGTCGTGCACCTCGCGATGACCTTCACCCACACCCCGATCACCGAGCTGACCGAGGAGGAGCTCGCCGCGACGCTCGCGTCCAAAGTGGACCCGGCCGTGCACCTCGCGGACGCGTTCGACGGGCTCGGCCTCGACTTCGTCCTGCTGGTGTCCTCGCTGGTCAGCCACATCCGCAACGCGAACCAGGCGCACTACGCAGCGGCCTGCGCCTATGTCGACGCGGCTGCCGACGGTCTGCGCGCCTCCCTCGGGTGCCCGGTGAAGACGGTCAACTGGGGCTACTGGGGCAACGTGACCGACGACCTGATCGAGGGCATGGCCTCGCTCGGCCTCGCCCCGATCGACCCGGCCGCCGCGATGGCCACGGTGGAGGCGCTGCTCGCCGGTCCGCTCGACGTCGCGGGTTTCCTGCGGCTGGGCCGCCCGCTGCCGGTGGAGGGCGTGCTCACCGGTGAGACCGCGGCGGTGAGCGCGCGGGTCGCCGTCGCGCCGGTCCGGGTGCAGGACCCGCGGCTGCCGGTCGCGCTCGCCGCCTACCAGGACGGGCCCCTGCCGGCCGAGATCGACGCCGCCCTGTGCCGCTGGGTCGCCGCCGAGCTGCACGACGCCGGGTTCGCCGGCCCGTCGCAGCTGCGCGCCGACGACCGGTTCGCCTCCTGGGTGCCCCCGATGCTGCGAGCGCTCGCCGAGCACGGCCTCGTGGACGCCGAGGGTCGCTGGGCGTTGCCGGCGGACTCTGCGGCGTGCCGGGAGGAGTGGGCCCGGTGCACGAGCCGGTGGGCGGAGGCCAACCCCGATCTGCGGACCCCGCTCGCGTTGCTCGCCCGCACCGTGCCCGCGCTGCCCCCGGTGCTGCGCGGCGAGGTGCTCGCCACGGACGTGCTCTTCCCCAACGGGTCCTTCGACCTCGTCGAGGGCGTGTACCGGGACAACCGGGTCGCCGACCACTTCAACGCCGTCCTGGCCGAGCACGTCGTGTCGTTCCTGCGGGCCAGGCTCGCGGCGGAGCCGGACGCGCGGCTGCGCGTGCTGGAGGTCGGCGCGGGCACCGGCGGCACCACGCGCGTCGTCCTCGACCGGCTCACCCGCGAAGGCCTGCCGCTGGCCGAGTACTGCTTCACCGACATCTCGCGGGCGTTCCTGCACCGCGCCGAGGATTCGTTCGGCGCGCGGCACGACTACCTGACCTACCGGTTGTTCGACGCCGCCCTGCCGCCGCACGGGCAGGGGCTGGATCTCGGCGCGTTCGACGTCGTGATCGCGGCCAACGTGTTGCACACCACCGAGGACGTGCGCGCCACCCTGCGCGGGGTCAAGGCGTTGTTGCGTGGCGGAGGCCTGCTCGCGCTCAACGAGATCAGCGGGTTCTACCTGGTCAACCACCTGACGTTCGGCCTGCTCGACGGCTGGTGGGCGCACACCGACCCCGAGCTCAGGGTGCCCGGCGGTCCCGCGCTGTCCCCGGCGTCGTGGCGCGCCGTGCTGGAGCGGGAGGGCTTCACCGGTTTCGTGCACGCCGCCGCTGACGGAGAGCCGCTCGGCCAGCAGGTCCTGATCGCCCACAGCGACGGCGTGTCGCGAGGACCGCGCGAGATCACGCAGGCGCCGGCGCCCGCTCCGGTGCCCGAGTCGGCTCCGGTGCGCGCCGAAGTCGTGCGGGAGACGTCGATCCGCGCGGTGGTGCTGGAGAAGCTGGCCGACGCGCTGCGGATGGCAGAGGACCAGATCGACCCGGAACGGGCCTTCGCCGACTACGGACTCGACTCGATCGTGGGCGCCGGTTTCGTGCAGCGGCTCAACGAGAGCCTCGGTCTCGACCTGCTCACCACGGTGATCTTCGACTACCGCAGCGTCGACCTGCTGGCCACCCACATCGCCGCCGAGCACCGGCCCGTCCTGCCCGTCGCGGCGCAGGAGCCCGTGAGCCCGCAACCCCAGGCGGCCCCGAAACCTCAAGCGGCCCCGGAACCCCAGTTGATTCCGGAGTCCCAGGAGATTCCGGCGCACCCCGAGGTGGTGCCCGAGCAGGACTCGACGGACCCCATCGCGATCATCGGCATCAGCGGCCGGTTCGCCGGCTCACCCGACCTGGACGCGTTGTGGCAGCACCTCGCCGACGGCGACGACCTGGTGACCCCGATCGAGCGCTGGGACACTTCCGGTCCTGAGTGGACTGATGTGGCCTGCCGGGAGGGCGGTTTCCTGGACGGCATCGACGAGTTCGACGCCCAGTTCTTCCGCATGTCCGGTCGCGAGGCCGCCTACACCGACCCGCAGCAGCGGCTGTTCGTGGAGGAGGCGTGGACGGCCCTGGAGAACGCCGGCTACGTCGGTGCCGCGCTCGACGGCAAGCGGGCGGGCGTCTACGTTGGCTGCACCGGTGGTGACTACACCTCGTGGTTCACCGAGCGCCCGCCTGCTCAGGCTGCCTGGGGCAACGCCCCGTCCATCGTGCCCGCCAGGGTGGCCTACCACCTGAACCTGCACGGTCCGGCGATCGCCGTCGACACCGCCTGCTCCAGCTCGCTCGTCGCGATCCACCTCGCCTGCCAGGGCCTGCGCGACGGGGAGACCGACCTGGCCGTCGCCGGTGGCGTGGCGGTGCAGACGACCCCGAACACCTATCTGACCGCGGGCCACGCCGGCATGCTGTCCCCGACCGGCCGCTGCCACACCTTCGACTCCGCCGCGGACGGTTTCGTGCCCGGTGAGGGAGTCGGCGTCGTCGTGCTCAAGCGGCTCTCCGACGCACTCGCCGACGGCGACCACGTGCACGCGGTGATCCGCGGCTCCGGGATCAACCAGGACGGTGCGACCAACGGGATCACCGCGCCGAGCGCGGCTTCGCAGGAGCGGCTGATCCGCGAGGTGTACGAGCGCTTCGGCGTCGATCCCGCCGAGATCGGCATGCTGGAGGCGCACGGCACCGGGACGAAGCTCGGCGACCCCATCGAGACCGAGGCGCTCGTCCGCGCGTTCGGCGACGCCGAGGGATCCGGCGGCTGTGCGCTGGGTTCGTTGAAGACGAACCTCGGGCACACCATGTCCGCCGCCGGTGTGGCGGGCGTGCTGAAGATCGTGCTGGCCCTGCGGCACGGCATGCTGCCGCCGTCGCTGCACCACGACGAGACGAACCCGGCGATCCGGCTCGACGGCAGCCCGTTCCGCGTCCACACCGAACTGACGCCGTGGAAGCCGAACCGCTGGGGCAAGCGGGTCGCCGCGACCAGCTCGTTCGGGTTCAGCGGCACCAACGCCCACGTCGTGGTGGAGGAGCCACCCGCCGTCGCGGCACGGCCGCACGACGGTCGTGAGCTGGTGTTCCCGCTGTCCGCGCCGCGGCAGGAGGCGTTGCGGCAGCTCGTCGCGAACCTGGCCGGGCACCTGCGGGACACCCCGGAGGTCCGGATCGCCGACGTGAGCCACACCCTGGTGCACGGCCGCGCCCACTTCGCGAACCGGGTGGCCTTCGTCGCGGCCGACACCCGGACCCTGTTGTCCCGCTTGGAGGACTGGCTGGCCGACGGGACCTCGCACCCGGCGCGCGACGTCGCGCTCGACCGGGTTCGCACCCGGTGGGTCGAAGGTGGGCGACTGGAGAGCGAGGGGCTCTTCACCGGGCTGGACGTGCGGCGGACTCCGCTGCCCACCTACCCGTTCCAGCGCCGCAGCGCCTGGGTGAACGGGAGCGGCCCGGCCGGCCGGCAACCGTCCGCCGCCAGGAACGCCGACGACCCCATCGCCGTCGTCGGGCTCGCCGCCCGGTTCGCGGACACGCCGGACGCGGAGCGGCTGTGGGAACACCTGGCCGCGGGAGACGACCTCGTCGGCGAGGTCACCCGCTGGGACCTCGACGGCAAGCTCGGCAAGAGGTCCGGCCGCCAGTACGGCAGCTTCCTCGACGACCCCGCCCGGTTCGACGCGTTGTTCTTCAGCGTCTCCGGCGTCGAGGCGACGTACACCGATCCGCAGCAGAGGGTCTTCCTCGAGGAGTGCTGGCACGCGCTGGAGGACGCGGGCTACGCCGGTGAACGGCTGACCGACCGCGGCTGCGGCGTCTACGTCGGCGCCTACCCCGGCGACTACCACGAGCTGATCGGCGACGAGCGGCCTCCGCAGACCATGTGGGGCAACATGGCCTCGGTCATCGCGTCGCGCATCTCCTACCTGCTCGACCTGTCGGGCCCCGCGGTCGCGGTGGACTCGGCGTGCTCCAGCTCCCTCGTCGCCATCCACCTCGCCTGTGACGCGCTGCGCCTCGGCACGGTGTCGATGGCACTGGCCGGTGGCGTGTTCGTCCAGGCGACACCGCGGCTCTACGAGTTCTCGGCCACGGCGAAGATGCTGTCGCCGACGGGTCGCTGCCGCACCTTCGACGCGGCAGCGGACGGGATGGTGCCCGGCGAGGGCGCCGGTGTCCTGGTGCTCAAGCGCCTGTCCGACGCCCTTCGCGACGGAGACCACGTCTACGGCGTCATCAGCGGCTCCGGGGTCAACCAGGACGGTGCCACCAACGGCATCACCGCGCCGAGCGCCCAGGCGCAGGAGGACCTGGTGCGCCAGGTCCACCGCGACGCGGGGGTGCGTCCCGGCGGTGTCCAGATGATCGAGGCGCACGGCACCGGCACGCCGCTCGGCGACCCGATCGAGTTCGGCGCGCTGGCAGCGGCCTTCACGGGCGCGCCGGAGGGGAGCTGCGCGCTCGGCTCCGTCAAGACCAACCTGGGACACACCCAGTTCACCGCCGGCGTGGCGGGCACGATCAAGGCCCTGCTGTCGCTGCACCACGGCCAGGTGCCGCCGTCGCTGCACTTCACCAGGGAGAACCCCGCGATCTCGTTGCAGGGCAGCCCTTTCTACGTGCCGACCACCCTGCGGGAGTGGCCTGCGCCCGCGTCGGGGCCGCGCCGGGCCGGGGTCAGCTCCTTCGGCGCCAGCGGCACCAACGCGCACCTCGTCGTCGAGGAGGCGCCGGAGACCACCCGGCCGGTGCGTCCGGAGCGGGACGAGTGGCTGGTGGTCCTGTCCGCCCAGGACGACACCGCGCTGCGCGCCCACGTCGAGCGCATGATCACCCACGTCGAGGCACGCGAGGACCTCGACCTCGGCGACCTCGCGTACACCCTCGCCACGGGTCGTCGCCACGAGAAGCTGCGGCTCGCCGTCGTGACGGGCGACCGGGACGAGTGGCTGGGCGCGCTGCGCGCCTGGCTGCGCGACGGCCACGCCGAGTCCGTGGTGGCCGGCTCGGTGCCCGACGACGTCCCCACGGCCGCGGGGGCGGAAGGCCTGGCGCTCACCGAGGTCGCGCGACGGTTCGTGCGCGGTGAGATCGCGTCGCTCGGAGGCCTGTTCGGACGGGGCTTCCGCGTGGTTCCGCTGCCCGGTTACCCGTTCGGCGGCGAGAGGTACTGGATCTCCGCACCGCCGGTGCCCGCTGCGCCCGCCAAGCCCGCCAAGTCGGACCTGGCCGTCCACAAGCGGGGCGAGTCCTACGTCGCCGACCTCACCGGCCGCGAGTTCTTCCTCGACCAGCACCGGCTCTCCGGCGTCCCGGTGCTGCCCGGCGTCGCGTACCTGGAACTGGCCAGGGCGGCGGCGGAGGCGGAGGGCTTCGGCCGGACCGGAGTGACACTGCGCAACGTCGTCTGGATCCGCCCGGCGCGGATCCCCGTCCCGACCGCGGCCGAGGTGGCGCTCGAACCGGACGACGGCGGCTTCGGCTACCGGGTCACGACGACCGTCGGCGGCGAGACCCTGGTGCACGGCCGGGGACGCGTCGAACGCGCGGTGGACGTGGTGCCGCCGCGACTGGACATCCCCGCCCTGCGCGCGAAGTGCACGCGCCCCGCGCTCGACCGCACCGCCTGCTACGCCCGGTACGGGGGCACGGAGGTGGACCTCGGCGAGGCGATGCGCGGCGTCGAGCGGCTCGAGATCGGCGACGGCCTGATCGTCGCCAGGGTGCGCAGGCCGGCGGCGGCCGGTGACGGCTTCACCGTGCACCCGGCGATGCTCGACTCCGCCCTGCAGGCCACCCACGGCCTCGCGCTCGCCGAGGGCAGGGACGACGTCACCGCGGCCCTGCCGTTCGCCCTCACCGAGGCCACGGTGTACGCGCCCACGCCGGCGGAGGGCTGGGCGGTGGTCAGGCCGTCGTCCAACGACCTGCCCGGCACCGTCCGGCGGCTGGACATCGACCTCTGCGACGACGCGGGAAAGGTGTGCGTGCGCCTGCTCGGCTTCACCTTCCGCGAGTTCGGCGCGGGCGGGGACGAGCCGCCGGGTGAGCGGTCGCGGGCGGCCGAACCGCAGGAGCGGAAGGCCGATGTCGTCCAGGCGCGGGTGCCGGCACCGCGAGCGGAGGGGCTTCACGGGCCCGGCGCACTGGTGCTGGGCCGCTCCGGCTGGCACCAGGCCCCTGCCGCCGGCGACACCAAGCGGTTCGTCCGGCACGAGGTGTTCTTCGCGGAGGTCGACCCGGGCGACGTCGCCGACCGGCTCGGCGTTCACTGCGAGGTGCTGCCCGCCGGTGACGACTTCGCGAGGACGTACACCCGCAGGGCGGAGGTCCTGCTGTCCCGGCTCCAGGACGCCGCCAAGGCGAGCAGGGACGGCTGGGTGCTGGTGCAGGTCGTCGTTCCCGACGGGCCTGAGCACCAGCCGCTCGCCGGGCTGGCCGGGCTGCTGCGCACGGCGCGCAACGAGTGCTCCCGGCTGCTCACCCAGCTCGTCGTGGTCGAACCCGGCGCGGACGCGGCGTCGCTGGCGGCTCGCCTGCGCCAGGAGTCGTCCGCCGCGGACGACGTGGTGACCAGGGTGGTCGCCGGACGCCGTGAGGTCGCGCGGTGGACCCCGCTCGGCGAGGCCCCCGCGGTGCGGCCGTGGCGTGACGGCGGTGTGTACCTGATCACCGGTGGCGCCGGCGGCCTCGGAGCCGTGTTCGCCAAGGAGATCGCCTCCAGCGTCAAGGACGCCGTGCTCGTGCTGTGCGGGCGTTCCCCCGCCGCGGCGAGCCAGCGCGAGCTCGTGGAGGAGCTGCGGGCTCGCGGTGCGCGTGCGGAGTACCGGCAGCTCGACGTCGCCGACCGGGTCGCTGTCGGCCGGTGCGTCGCGGAGATCGTGGCATCACACGGCGAACTGACCGGTGTGCTGCACTCCGCCGGGGTGCTGCGCGACGGTTACCTCGTCCGCAAGACGGCCGCGCAGCTGCGGGAGGTGTTCGCCGCCAAGGTCGCCGGCTTCGTCAACCTGGACGAGGCGACCGCGGGGGAGGACCTGGACTTCTTCATCGGGTTCTCGTCGCTGTCCTCGTCGGGGAACCCCGGCCAGGCCGACTACGCCGCGGCCAACGCGTTCCTCGACGGGTACGCCGTCCACCGCGAGGCGCTGGTGGCGTCCGGGAAGCGGCGCGGGCGCACGCTCAGCGTCGGCTGGCCACTGTGGACGGACGGCGGGATGCGCGTCGACGCCGCGACCGAGCAGGCGATGCGCGACTCGGTCGGCGTGCTGCCCATGCCCTCGGACGCCGGGGTGCAGGCCCTGCACCGCGCCTACGGCAGCGGCGAGGCCCACGTCCTCGTCGTGTACGGCGACCGGGAACGGATCGAGCGCACCGTCCTGACCGCTCCCGAGCCCGTTCGTGAAGAGGAGGTCCTGTCGGTGCCGGAGAACGACACCCTGGTCAGGTTGCTCGCCGATCGGGTCGCGACCCTGCTGGACGTGCCCGTCGACGACATCGAGGGCGACGTGGAGCTGACCGAGTACGGGTTCGACTCGATCTCGCTGGTGGAGTACGTCGGTCTGCTCAACGACGAGTTCGGCCTCGGCCTGGTCCCCACGCTGCTGATCGAGTACCCGACCCTCGACGGGTTCGCGTCCTACCTCGGGCAGGCCCACGGCGACGTCTTCGGCACCGCCGTCCCGGTCGTCGAGACGGCACCGGAACCCGCCCCGGCCACCGCGGGAGCCCCGTCCCACGAGGCACTGCTCGGTGAGCTGATCGGCATGGCCGCCGCGGTGCTGCGCCTGCCGGCCAACCGGATCGAGGGCAGCCGCGAGCTGTCGAGGTACGGCGTCGACTCGCTGTCGCTGACGGAACTGGTGACGGCGGTCAACAGGCGGTTCGGCCTCGACCTGGACCCGACGATCCTGTTCGAGCACCCGGCGCTGAGCGGCTTCGCGGACTTCCTGCTGGAGCACCACGCCGACCGCGTCGCCGTCGCTGTCGATGTCGCCGTCGATGTCGCTGTTGCCGAGCAGGCCCCGGAACCGGCCCCCACGCCGGTTCCGGTGACCACCACGGCCGTACCGGAACCGGCGGGCCCGGAACCGATCGCCGTCATCGGCATGAGCGGCCGGTTCCCGATGGCCCGCGACATCTCCGAGTTCTGGCAGAACCTGCTGGACGGCCGTGACTGCATCAGCGAGATCCCAGCCGACCGCTGGGACTGGCGCGAGTGCTTCGGCGACCCCCTCACCGAACCCAACACGAGCAACGTCAAGTGGGGCGGGTTCATCGACGGCGTCGGCGACTTCGACCCGCTGTTCTTCGACATCTCCCCGCGCGAGGCCGAGCTGATGGACCCGCAGCAGCGGCTGCTGCTGCTCTACGCGTGGAAGGCGCTGGAGGACGCCGGGTACTCGGCCGAGGCGGTCGAGGGCACCGACACGGCGATCGTCATCGGCACCGCCAGCACCGGCTACCCGACCTTGGTGGCGAAGCACTCGCCGTCGGTGGACGCCTACGACACCAGCGGAGCGGCACCCTGCATGGGGCCCAACAGGATGAGCTACTTCCTCGGCGTGCACGGCCCGAGCGAACCGATCGACACCGCCTGCTCCAGTGCGCTCATCGCCGTCCACCGCGCGGTCTGCGCCATTCAGGACGGCACCTCGGACATGGCCATCGTCGGCGGGGTCAACACGATCATCAACAAGGACCTGCACATCAGCATGAACATGGCGGGCATGCTCGCCGAGGACGGCAGGAGCAAGACCTTCTCGGCCGCCGCCGACGGGTACGGCCGCGGCGAGGGCGTCGGCATGCTGGTGCTGAAGCGGCTGTCGGCGGCAGAGCGCGACGGCGACCACATCTACGGCCTGATCAGGGGAAGCGCCGAGAACCACGGTGGCCGCGCCAACTCCTTGACCGCGCCCAACCCCAAGGCGCAGGCCGCGGTCGTCCGCGCCGCCCACCGCAAGGCCGGGATCGACCCCCGCACCGTCGGCTACGTGGAGGCGCACGGCACCGGCACGAGGCTCGGCGACCCCGTGGAGATCAACGGCCTCAAGGAGGCCTTCCGCGACCTCTACGCCGACACCGGTGCGGCGGAGGTCACCGGGCCGCACTGCGGCATCGGGTCCGTGAAGACCAACATCGGCCACCTGGAGGTCGCGGCCGGAATCGCCGGCCTGATCAAGGTGCTCCTGCAGATGAAGCACCGCACGTTGGTGCGGAACCTGAACAACGACAAGACCAACCCGTACGTCAAGCTGGACGGCACGCCGTTCTACCTGGTGCGGGAACAGCAACCGTGGCGTGCGCCGGTCGACGGCGACGGCGTGGAACTGCCCCGTCGCGCGGGAGTCAGCTCGTTCGGTTTCGGCGGGGCGAACGCGCACGTCGTGGTGGAGGAGTACAGGGCGAAGCCGGTGGCGGAGAACCCGCCCGCGCAGCCGGTGCCCGTCGTGTTGTCCGCGAGTCACCCCGAGGTGCTGCGGTCCCTGGCGGAGGAGTGGGTCGAGGCCCTCAACGCCCACGACGACGCGGCACTGCCCTCGATCGCCTACACCACGCACGTCGGGCGGACGCCGATGGCCGAACGGCTGGGGTGCGTCGCGGGCACGGTGGCGGAGCTCCAGGCGGGACTGAGGTCGTGGCTGCGAGGAGAACCGGACGGCACGATCGTCACCGGCCGCGTGTCCAGGGACGAGGTTCCCGATGCGTCGGCGGGGACGAGCGCGGCGGAGGTGCTGCGGGCGTGGGTGCGCGGCGCCGAGGTCGACTGGAGCCGCTGGCACCCCGAGTCACCGCGCCGGATCCCGCTGCCGACGTACCCGTTCCGGCTCAAGCGCTACTGGATCGACACCAGCACGCCGGTGGACGAGAAGGCGGCGCCGAAGCTGCACCCGCTGGTGCACGTCAACACCTCGGACCTGACCGGGCCGCGCTTCACCACGCGGCTCACCGGCCGCGAGTTCTTCCTCGCCGACCACAGGGTGCGCGGCGCGGCGGTGCTGCCGGGAGCGGCCTACCTGGAGATGGCCATGGCCGCGGCGGAACTGGCGGGTGGTGACCGGTCCTGGTCGCTGACCGACGTCACCTGGGAACGGCCGCTCACCGTCGAGACGGCCACCGAGGTCCACATCGGACTGTCCGTCGAGGACTCCGGCGCGCTCTCCTACCGGGTCTTCGGCACGACCGGTCAGGGATCGCCGGCGGTGCACGGGACCGGCCTCCTGCGGGAGACCAGCCCGGAACCGTTGCCCGCGCACGACATCGACGCCCTGATCGCCGGCTGCGACGGCCCGGTTCTCGAGGCGCGGGAGTGCTACGAGCGGTTCGCCCGCCTCGACCTGGCCTACGGCCCCGCGATGCGGGCGGTCGAACGGGTGCACAGCGGTGAACGCCTCACCGTCGCACGGCTGCGGCTCCCCGGTGCCGCGGCGGGAGAGTCGTCGTTCGTGCTCCACCCGAGCATGCTCGACGCGGCCTTCCAGAGCACCCTCGGCCTCTTCGCCTCGGACGACACGGCCACCGCCGTGCCCTGCGCCGTCGGAGAGGTGCGCGTGGTCGCGCCGCTGCCCGCGTCCGCCTGGGCCGTGACCCGGTTCGCCGCGGGGCACCGCTCGCCGGACGAGCAGGTGTTCGACATCGACGTGTGCGACGACGACGGCCGGATCTGCGTGCGGCTGAGCGGTTTCCGCGTTCGTTCCCTCGCGGGGACGCCTGCCGCGGCGGCCGAGCAGGACGACGACTTCCTGGCCCGGTTGATCGACGCCGCGGGAGACGGGTCCATCACCCTGGCCGAGTTCGAACGGAGCCTGGCATGAGCCTCACAGCGGTGATCTTCCCCGGCCAGGGTGCCCAGGCGAAGGGCATGGGCCGCGACCTGTTCGACGCCTACCCCGAGCAGGTCGACCAGGCCTCGGAGCTGCTCGGCTACTCGGTGCGGGAGCTGTGCCTGGACGATCCGCGGCGCGAGCTGAACCGCACGGAGTTCACGCAGCCGGCTCTGTTCGTGGTCGGTGCGCTGGCCTACCGGCGCTGGAAGGACGAGGGAGGGGCCGAGGCGGCGTTCTTCGCCGGGCACAGCCTGGGTGAGTACTGCGCGCTGCACGCGGCCGGTGCGTTCGACTTCGAGACGGGTGTGCGGCTCGTCCGGCGCAGGGGCGAGCTGATGGCCGGCGCGGCGGGCGGCGGCATGGTCGCGGTGACCGGGCTGGATCGAGACCAGGTCACCGACCTGTTGCGGCAGGGCGGGTTCGGGTCGCTCGTGGTGGCGAACGACAACTCGCCCGAGCAGTGCGTCGTGTCAGGAGACGTCGAGTCGATCGAGGCGCTGGGCGAGTTCCTGCACGCGCGGCAGGTCCGCTGGGTCCGGCTGCGGGTGTCCGGCGCCTTCCACTCCGAGCTCATGCGCCCGGCGCAGCAGGAGTTCCGCCGTTTCCTCGACGGTGTCACCCTCGGCAGTCCCGGGACGCCGGTGATCGCGAACGCCACCGCGGCCCCCTACCAGGCCGGCGCCACGGCGGGGATGCTGGCCGACCACCTGGTGCGGTCGGTGCGCTGGACCGAGACCGTGCGGTACCTGCTCGACGCGGGCGTCACGGAGTTCGTGGAGCTGGGCGGCACCGTGCTGACCAAGCTCGTCGAGCGGACCCGCGCGACCTACCGCCCACCGGCCGTCCGCGCCCAGGAGCTCGGCAGCGCGGTCTTCCGCGAACGCCACGGGCTCCGGTTCGCCTACGTCGCGGGTGGCATGTACCGCGGCGTCAGCTCACCCGAGCTCGTCGTCCGGCTCAGTCGCGCCGGAATGCTCGGCTTCCTGGGCACCGGCGGCCTGCAGCCGGTGGACGTGGAGCGCGGTGTCAAGGAGATCCAGGCCGCGGTGGGGGAGGACGGCCCGTACGGCGTCAACGTCATCGCGAACCACGACGACCCGGCCTCCGAGGAGGAACTGGTCGACGTCCTGCTGCGCCACCACGTCCGGACGATCGAGGCGTCGGCGTTCATCCAGATGACACCGGCGCTCGTGAGGTACCGGGCCACCGGGCTGCGGCGAGGTCCTGACGGCACACCGGTCTGCGACCACCGCGTGGTGGCCAAGGTGTCGCGCCCCGAGGTGGCGGCCGCGTTCCTGGCCCCGGCCCCGGACGCGGTCCTGGACCGGCTGCGCTCGAGCGGGGCGATCACCGCGGAGCAGGCGGAGCTCGCCCGGCGCGTGCCGATGAGCCACGACGTCATCGTCGAGGCGGACTCCGGCGGGCACACCGACGGAGGAGTTCCGACCGTGCTGCTGCCGTCGATGCTCGAACTGCGGCGCCGCGTCGAGGCCGAGCGCGGCTACGACGAACCGATCTGCATGGGGCTGGCCGGCGGGATCGGCACACCGGCCGCGGTCGCGGCGGCGTTCGTGCTCGGCGCCGACTTCGTCGTGACCGGCTCGATCAACCAGTGCACGGTCGAGGCCGCGACCAGCGACGTGGTCAAGGACATGCTGCAGGACATCGACGTGCAGGACACCGAGTACGCGCCGGCGGGCGACATGTTCGAGCTGGGCAGCAAGGTCCAGGTGCTGCGCAAGGGTGTGTTCTTCCCGGCGCGCGGCAACAAGCTCCACGCGCTCTACACCCACCACGACAGCCTCGACGACCTGCCGGAGAAGACCCGTTCGCTGCTCGAACGCACCTACTTCCGCAAGCCGTTGGACGAGGTCTGGACCGACGTGGTGCGGCACCTGCGGATGACCGGCAGGGCCGAGCTGGCCGAGTCCGCCGCCCGGCAGCCGAAGCAGAAGATGGCCCTGGTCTTCCGGCGCTACTTCGGTTACAGCGCACGGATCGCGCTGGAGGGCAGGCCTGACGACAAGGTCAACTACCAGGTCCACACAGGACCGGCGCTGGGGTCGTTCAACCAGTGGGTGCGTGACACCCCGCACGCGTCGTGGCGGCACCGGCACGTCGACGAGGTGGGCCTGATGCTGCTCGACGCCGCGGCGGCACACCTCAGCGGGTTCGCCGGCCGCTGAACTCCCGATGTCCGATTTGTCTGCATTACCGCCGCGGGTGAGGTGACGGGTACCGGAGCGGGAACCCGCTCCGCGACCTTTGTTCCTGGCAGGTGCCACGCCACCTCCCACCTGCCCCTGCGGCGCCTCGGTACTTCCCCGAACGCGAACGGAGCCCGACATGAGCCACCGCGTCACCTCGGTGACACAGCTGTACGAACTGGTCAGTCAGGGCCGGATCGGCAAGGCGGAAGCGGTACGCCTGGCCAGGCAGTTGCAGGCGGCCGGGAAGTCGCGGGGGACCGGGCACGCCGGACCCGCGGTGACACCCGGCGTCGATCCGGACGTGCTGCGGGACAGGGTGTGCGACGTTCTGACGGGCAAGGTCCAGGAACTGCTCAAGGTCAGCGCCGACGACCTGGACGTGGACGTCGACCTCAGCGAGTACGGGCTCGACTCCGTGGTCATCACCCAGCTCGCGAGCAAGGTCAACGACGCGCTGGGCACCGACATCAAGCCCACCACGATGTTCGACCACCCGAACCTGCGCGCGCTGGCCGCGCACATCGCCGACGAGCACGGCTCCGCGCTCGCCGGCCGCCTCGGGCTGCGCCCGGCCGCCGTCCCGGTGGTGCGGGAACAGCCCGGTGAGGCCGCGGTCGCCGCGCCCGTGGCACCGCCACGACCCGTCCCCGCACCCGTGGCACTTCCGCGGCAGGCTCCCGCCGCAGAGGACCGGGGAACCGACGCGATCGCGATCATCGGTGTGAGCTGCCGCTTCCCGCAGGCGGACGACCTCGACGCCTTCTGGCGCAACCTGCACGAGGGCCGCGACTGCATCAGCGAGGTGCCCACCGACCGCTGGGACTGGCGGGAGCTGTACGGCGATCCCTTCGCGGAGGAGGGCCGCACGACCGTCAGGTGGGGCGGGTTCATGGACGGTGTCGCCGACTTCGACCCGGAGTTCTTCGGCATCGCGCCGCGCGAGGCGCGGTTGATGGACCCCCAGCACCGGTTGCTCATGCTGCACGTGTGGAAGGCGCTGGAGGACGCGGGATACGCGGCGTCCTCGCTGGCCGGCAGCGA
>JASLAV010000906.1 GCA_030146905.1 Lentzea sp.
GCGCTTGCCGAGTGGCTGGAGGCGCGCGACGAGGTCGAGAAGGTCCACTACGCGGGGCTGCCGTCGTCGCCGTTCCACGCCAACGCGCAGAAGTACCTGCCCAAGGGGGCAGGGGCGGTCGTGAGCTTCGAGCTCCGCGGCGGTGTGCAGGCCGGGCGGGCGTTCGTGGACGGGACGAGCCTGTTCAGCCAGCTCGTGAACATCGGGGACGTGCGGTCGTTGATCGTGCACCCGGCGTCGACCACGCACAGCCAGCTCACGCCCGAGGAGCAGCTCGTCACGGGTGTCGCGCCAGGGCTGGTGCGGCTGTCGGTCGGGCTGGAGGGGCTGGACGACCTCAAGGCCGACCTGGAGGCGGGCTTCACCGCGGCCAAGTCGGCGCTGTAGTGGGTGGCTGGAGGTTCGGTGATCCGAACGGCCGGCGGAAGTGGTTCAGCCACGCCGAACCGTTCGCGGGACTGCCGGGATTCCAGCTCGCGTACGAGACGTGGGGGACCTTGAACGCGGAGGCCTCCAACGCGGTGCTCGTGCTCCACGCCCTCACCGGTGACAGCCATGTCGCCGGGGGCGTGGAGCCGGGTCATCCGACGCCCGGCTGGTGGGAGGCCCTGATCGGGCCCGGCAGGCCCCTCGACGGGTTCTTCGTGGTGGCACCGAACGTGCTGGGCGGCTGTCAGGGCAGCACGGGACCGTGGCAGTACCCCGGGTTTCCCGGGATCACCATTCGCGACCAGGTTGCCGCCGAGGTCCGCCTCGCCGACTACCTGGGCATCGGGCGGTGGGCCGCGGTGCTCGGCGGGTCGATGGGAGGCATGCGGGCCGTCGAGTGGGCGGTCAGCGAGCCCGATCGGGTGAAGTCGTTGCTGTTGCTGGCGACCACGGCCGCCGCGTCGGCGGAGCAGATCGGGCTGGCGTCGGCGCAGCTGCACGCGATCAGGGCCGATCCCGTCGCGGGACTGGGGATCGCGCGCAGGATCGCGCACATCAGCTACCGCAGCGAGCAGGAGCTGCAGGCGCGGTTCGGCAGGCAGCGGCGGGAGGACGGGCGGTTCGAGGTCGAGTCCTATTTGGACCACCACGCGGCGAAGCTCGCGAGGAGGTTCGACCCGGAGAGCTACGTGACGCTGACGGAGGCGATGAACTCGCACGACGTCGGGCACGGGCGCGGTGGCGTCAAGGCGGCGCTGCGGCGGGTGAAGGCGCGCACGATCGTGGCCGGGGTCGACTCGGACCGGCTGTACCCGTTGGCGCAGCAGGAAGAACTGGCGGCCGGCATCCCGGGAGCCGACGAGCTGCGGGTGATCGAGTCGCCGTACGGGCACGACGCGTTCCTGATCGAGAGCGAGCGGGTCGGCGCGCTCGTCACGGAGCTGGTGCCCGCGCACTCAGGTAGTCGTTGAGCCGCGCGGAGGCGGCGAGCATCGCCAGGCCCCGCGCGGTGAGGCGGCGGCGCCAGTCGGCCAGGGCGGCGCCCAGCGTCTCGGTGCCGCCCGCCGTGCGGATCTGCCGCACCACCAGGGCGATGCGCGCCAACGGGTAACCGCCGCGCCGCAACAGGTGTGCGAGCTCGGCGTCCCGGACGTCCTCCGCCAGGAACACGCGATAGCCGGTGGGTTCGCGTGAGGGCGTGAGGATTCCCGCCTCCTCCCAAGCCCGCAACGTCGCCGGGGTGACGCCGAGGCGCCGCGCCAGCTCACCGATCGTGCGCGGTTCCAGCACCGGTTCCACGTGCGCGAGGTCCCGCACCGCGTGGCTGACGGAGTCGAGCGTCTCGCGGTCGCGCAGCAGCTGCTCGTGGCCGCGGTCGACGGTCAGCAGCACGTCGTCCAGGTCGTCGGCGTGAATCGCGTTCATGATCTGGCCGGCCCGAGCGTGCCCGAACGCCGGGATCAGCGCGATGAACGTGCGCAACGCGGCGGCGTGGACCTCGGTGTAGACGCGGTAGCCGGACGGGGTGCGCGAGGCGGGCGGGATGAACCCCGACTGCTCGTAGTTGCGCACGGCCTGGGTCGAGATGCCATGCTCAGCAGCGAGGTCGGTTGGGCGCACGGTTGAGACTTTACGGCTGATTCTCAGCAGTAGCCGAGCCAAAGTCTCAACAGAGCTTTCAATGTTACGGTTGAACCACATGAGCCAGGACATTCGTGAGTTCACCAGTCCCTTCACCGAGCTCTTGGCGTTCGGCGAGCCGACGCACCTGGAGCACGCCCACATCTGGATCCGCAACGAGCTGTTCGAGCAGCTCGCGGCACTCGGCTACCGGTCGATCGCGCTCGAGACCTGCCGGATCAGGGGCCTGCTGGTCGACGACTACGTCCAAGGCGGCCCCGGCGACCTCGACGAGGTCATGGAGAACGGGTTCTCCCACTCGTTCGGGCAGTGGCCGGCCAACCGCGAGCTGGTCCAGTGGATGCGCGAGTACAACGCGGGCAAACCGGCGGCGGAACGCCTGGCCTTCCACGGGTTCGACTTCCAGACCGAGACCGCCAGCGCGCCCAGCCCGCGGCCCTACCTCGAACACGCCCGCGACTACCTCGGCGAGGACGCCGACCTGACGACCGACGACGAGAAGTGGAGCCGTGACGAGGCCGTCATGGACCTCACGAAGTCGCCGGGACGGTCGGAGGAAGCGATCAGGCTGCGCGAGATCGGCACGGGCATGCTCAGGCGGCTGCACGAGCGCAGGACCGTCGACGACGCCTGGTACCGCGCGGAGATGCACCTGACGGCAGGGCTGAGCCTGCTCCAGTACCACCGGGAGTGCGCGGAGCCGAACCCGCTGGGCGTGCGCCTCAACCGCCTCTGCCAGATGCGGGACGGCGTGATGGCCCGCAACCTGCTGGAGATCCGGCGCGCGGAGGCGTCACGCGGGCCGACGTTCGTCTTCGCGCACAACGCCCACCTGCAGCGCACGAACAGCTCCATGGTAATGGCGGGCGAGCGGGTCGAGTGGTTCTCCGCGGGCGCGCTCGTGGCGCCGATCCTCGGTGACCGGTACACGGTCATCGCGGGCACGCTCGGCCGCAACGACACGTTCGGGCTGGGCGAACCGGACAGGGCCACCCCGGAAGGTCGGTTGCAAGGCCGGTTCACGACCTGGGGCATCACCGCCGACAAGCCCGAGGGCACGACCCGCACCGACACCCGGCTGGAGATGGGCTACTTCCCGCTCGACCAGCACCTGATGGACGGTGTGGACGCGCTGCTGCACGTCAGGGTTGGTCGTCCAGTGACGCGGTGATCCACGACGCGACCGGCAGGTCGCGCGTCTCGCACTCGATCGCCAGCTTGAGGGTCCACCGCAGGGCTTGCAGGACCACTGTCGCGAGCTCCTGCGGTGCCCCGTTGGCCAGTGCGATCTCGATCTGCTCCGCGGCCGCGTCCTGGTCGCCGTGCACCTCCGCCAGCAACGCGCGGATCGCCGTGCGCACGGGCGGGTCCGCGTCGTCGATCTGGACCTCGTTGCCCTCCTCGTCGAAGACCTGCATCTTCACCGGCGTGGCACCGCCGGACCCGAGCGCGCCGACCATGCTGCTGCACTCGGCGAACAGCAGCAGCACCAGCTCGCGGATCTCCTCGTTGCCCTCGGGGGAACCGCTGAGATAACCGGTCACGAGGTCCACCGCCACAGCGTCCTCACCGGCCCTGGCCGCGGCCAGGGCCTCACCGGCCACGGCCGTCAGCCGTGACCAGCGATCTGGGTCCTGTGGTGGTCTCACAGGTACTGCCTACCGCGCGGTGCGACGCGTTCGCAATGCCCCATCTTGATCAGAGTGCTACCGGGGTATGTCACTCCGCAGGTCAATGTGCGAATCCGCGGATCCGCCTAGCATCGGGTGGTGTTCCGCACGTTGTACCGGACGGTCCTCGCTCCCGATCGCACACGAGTCCTCCCCAAAGCGCTCGGCAGGCTGTGGCTGCCCGTCATCGCCGCGCTGATCATCTACGCGTTCGTGTGGGCGGTCGTCGTCAGCGTCGCGTACGTGCGTCAGGCCGATTCGGACGGCTGGTGGGTTCTCGTCTTCCTGGCCACGCTCGGGCCGTACGTGCTGCTGGTCTGGTCACCGCTCCACGCCTGGCGGCTGGCGGTCCCGGGTTTCTACCTCGTCAGCCTCCTGCTGGTGGACGAGGGCGCCGCGCTCGCCCAGTACTGGACCGCGGTGCCGCTGTTCGTCGCGGTGGTGGCGTTCTACTCGCGAGGGATCGTCATCGCGGTCACGGTGATCACGATGGGGCTGATCATCGCCTCCGAACCGCAGGCCGCGGACATGGCGCTCTTCGTGCCCATCATCGCCGCGGTGGTCTACCTGTTCGGTGCGCGCGGCAGGGCGGAACGCGAGCTCGAAGAAGAACGCGACGCCAAGGCCGCGTTGGAGGAACGTGCCCGCATCGCACGCGAGATGCACGACGTCGTGGCACACCACATGTCGATGGTGGTCGTGAGGTGCGAGACCGCGCCCTACCGTCTCAAGGGGCTCAACGAGGAAGCCGAGAAGGAGTTCGCGGAGGTCGGTGAGGCGGCGAGGGAGGCCATCACCGACATGCAACGCCTGCTCGGGGTGCTCAGGACGAACGGCCAGGCGCCGGAACGCGAACCGCAGCCGGGCATCAGCCGCATCCCCGAGCTCGTGAGGCCGGGGGACGAGGCCGAGGTCGACGTGGACGACGTGCCGGAGGCGGTCGGGCTGACCGCGTACCGCATCGTGCAGGAGGCGCTCACGAACGCCACCAAGCACGCGCCCGGCTCGAAGGCGTCCGTCCACGTGCACAAGAACGACGACGGCCACCTCGACATCTGGGTGGTCAACACCGCCGGAGGGCCGCCGTTGGGCGGAGGCGGTGGACAGGGGCTGGTGGGAATGCGTGAACGCGTCGCGGTGCACGGTGGCACGCTCACCGTGAAGTCGACCGAGGACGGCGGGTTCATGGTCAAGGTGAGAATTCCGTTGGGGGACAAGTGATCAGGGTGGTCGTGGTGGACGACCAGGAGATGGTGCGCGAGGGCTTCTCCGCGTTGCTCGACGCGCAGGACGACATCGAGGTGATCGGCTCGGCTGGCAACGGCGTGCAGGGTGTCGCGCTGGCACGTACGGTCAGACCCGACGTCGTGCTGATGGACATCCGCATGCCCGAGATGGACGGACTCACCGCCACGAGGCTCCTGCTGGACGGGTCGGACGACGTCAAGGTCCTCGTGCTGACCACGTTCGACCTCGACGACTACGTCTACGAGGCGCTGCAGGCCGGTGCGAGCGGGTTCCTGCTCAAGCACGCACCCGCCCGTGAGCTGCTCAACGCCGTGCGCGTGGTGGCCGCCGGGGAGGCGTTGCTCTCGCCGTCGATCACCAAGCGGCTGATCGAGGACTTCGTGAAGGCCCGCCGCAGCGAACGGGTGAAGCCGGCGCGGCTCGCGGTGCTGACCGAACGCGAGACCGAGATCCTCGTGCTGGTCGCGCAGGGCATGTCGAACGCGGAGATCGCCGCCCACCTGGTGCTGGCCGAGCAGACGGTCAAGACGCACGTGAGCCGCGTGCTCACCAAGCTGGGCCTGCGCGACCGCGCCCAGGCCGTCATCGCGGCGTACGAGAGCGGGCTCGTGGTACCGGGGTAGTGCCGGAGAAACGGCACGCGGGATGGACGATTCGCGGGCCGTGGTCTCCCTAGCTTCGGTTCATGCGCCGAGCCGTCCTGTTCCTTCTGCTGATCGCCGTTCCCGCGGTCGCGCCGTCGATCGCCGAGTGGAGATCGGACGTCGCGCGCCGCGTCGCGGTCGTCGGTGACCTCGCTACCGCACGCGACGTCGTGGTGGTCGTGCCGGGGTCCGACGTGGACGTCGACAGGTTCGACAGGACCATCGGGAAGATGGCGGTCCACCTCTACGAGCAGGCGCACCGCGACGACCTCGCGGTGATCGCGTGGCTCGGGTACCGGACGCCGCAGGGTCTTGGTGTGGACGCGGCGACCGGCGGGCTCGCCCGTCAGGGTGCCGCCGCGCTCGTGGAGTTCGTGCGGGCCTTGCACACCAACGCGCGCATCCACGTCTTCGGGCACAGCTACGGCTCGGTGGTCGTGGCGATGGCGGCGCGCGATCTCGACGTGGACGACATCGTGTTCACCGGAAGTCCCGGTGTGCGGGCGAGTTCCGCCGCCGAGCTGGAGACGGGTGCGAGGGTCTGGGCGATCCGGGCGGGCGGCGACTGGATGCGGTTCGTGCCCAACGTCCGGCTGGGCGACCTCGGCCACGGCACCGATCCCGCCTCGGACGGCTTCGGCGCGACCGTGCTGCGGTTCGAGGGCGGCAAGCACGACACCTACTACGAGCCGGGCAGCGAGACGCTGAACGCGCTCGTCCGGATCGCTTCGGGGGAGAGGCTGTGAGGAATCCGTTCGTCGACGCCGTGAGGGCGCTTGCCGTCGTCACCGTCGTGCTCGGGCACTGGCTGGTCACCGCGCTGGTGGACACGCCGACCGGCATGCACATCGACAGCCCGCTCAGACACCTGCCAGAACTCACGCCCGTGTCGTGGGTGTTGCAGACACTGGGCCTGTTCTTCTTCGCCGGCGGTTACGCGGCCGCGCACTCGCGGACTCCGTTCCTCGTCAGGCTGAGGCAGCTCGCCGTGCCCACGCTGCTGATGCTCGGTGCGTGGGCGGCTGTCCTCTTCGGACTGGTGCTGCGCGGTGTGGATCAGGGAACCGCCTACAACATCGGGTTCCTGGTCACGACGCCGCTGTGGTTCTTCGGCGTCTACCTGGTGCTGCTGGCGATGAAACCGTTGGTGCGCAAACTGGACGAGTACTCGTGGGGTGTGCTCGTGCCGGTTCTGCTGGTGCTGGTGCTGCCGTACGCGGTGTGGTGGGCGGCCTGGCAGCTCGGGTACTCGTTGGCGCGCAGGAGGATTCCCGGTCCGCCACTGCTGGTGATCGGTGTGATCGGGTACGCGTTGCTCACGTCGTTCGGCGGTTACCCGACGTCGGCGGTGGGCATCCCCGGCGCGGCGGTGTCGAACCTGAACCCGCCGAACTACGCGACGCTCGCGCTGGCGTTCGCCCAGATCGGCCTGGTGCTCACGATCGCGCCGGTGCTGACGAGGCTCGGCACGGCGAAACCCGTGCGGTGGTTGAACAAGCGGGCGCTGGGGATCTTCCTGGCCCACCAGAGCGCGCTGATCACCGTGACGCTGGCGCTCAGTGCGTGGGGACCGCTGCCGGGGCTCCAGCAGCCACCAGACCATCCGGGCTGGGCGTGGCAACGACTGCTGTGGCTGCCGGTGTGCGCGGCCGTGACCTGGGGATGGCTGCGAGCACTGCGAGGCCGATCGCCGCGGCGTGCAGCACCACCACCGGAGGAGCCGGGTCCAGCGCCAGCATCGGCGGTACGCACGCCAGTGCCGTGAGCAGCCACGGCAACCGGGTGTCGCAGCTGCCGGTGCGCGCGGTGTGGATCAGGTACCAGCCGAGCAGGAGGTGGATCACGTTCTGCAGCGGGTCCACCGGCAGCAGCACCAGCACCCCGTCGCCGAGGAACCCGCTCACCACGAACCCGAGCACGCCGAGCGTCCCGAACACCACGCCCGCGGCGGTCGCGAGCCGGGTCCGGTGCGACTCGTGCGACAGCCGCGGGAACCGGACCAGCCGCCGTTCGAACCGGTGGAACAGCAGGGTGAGCGGCACGAGCACGAACGCGAGCCAGATCGGCGCCTGCGCGAGGCCGAGCAACCCGACCAGCGCGCCGACACCGGCGAGGTAGGCCAGGTAGACCGTCATCGGCGCCCGGCGCGCGAAGTTCACGACGTGCCACGAACGGCCCTCCAGCCACGTCGTGGCACGGCCGCGGACGAGCAGTGCCAGGCAGACCTGCGCGACACCGAGCACCATCATCGAACGCGGGTAGCCGCTGAAGAACACCAGCGCGGGCAACGT
>JASLAV010000907.1 GCA_030146905.1 Lentzea sp.
GCTCATCCACTCGCGGATCTCCGCCTCGGAACCCGTGTGCCCCTCGTCGATGTAGGCCACGGCGGACATGATCTGGCCGGGCGTGCAGCCGCCGCACTGGAACGCGTCGTGCCGGATGAACGCCGCCTGCACCGGGTGCAGCTCGTCGCCTCGCGCGAGCCCTTCCACCGTCGTGATCTCGGCGTCCTGCCGCATCACGGCCAGGGTCAGGCAGGACTTGATCCGATCGCCGTCCGCCAGCACGGTGCAGGCACCGCACTCGCCGCGGTCACAACCCTTCTTCGTGCCGGTCAGGCCGAGCCGCTCGCGCAGCGCGTCGAGCAGGGTCACCCTCGGCTCGACGACGACCCGGCGCCGCTGGCCGTTGACCGACAACGTGATCTCCACCGACGCGCCGCCGGCGACGGTGCGCGCGGGCTCGGCCTGGGCGACCGAGGTGAGGCCGGTGGCGGTGGCGGTCCCGACCGCGGCCACCGCGGTGGCTTTGAGGACGGTGCGGCGAGTGTGCGCGGATCCCGTGGATCCAGGGTCGTGTGTCACCGGTGTCTCCTGCCGACTGGGCGGATAACTTCGTTACATGAACCCCTATATCAACGCTAGGTATATAGCAGCGTTAAAGCGAAGTCAAGGTAGTCCTATATTGTTGCTACATGACCGACACTCGGCAGCAGATCCTCGACGCCACGGCGGCACTGCTGGAGCGCACCGGCGCGGAGGAGGTCTCGATCAGGGACGTGTGCCAGGCCGCCGGGATCACCGCCCCGACCGTCTACCACCACTTCGGTGACAAGAAGGCCCTGCTGGAGGCAGTGGCGGCGGAGGGCTTCCAGCGCTACCTCAGCGCGAAGCACAGCCGCAAGCCCTCCGCGGACCCCCTCGACGACCTGCACCGGGGCTGGGCCGACCACGTCGGGTTCGGCATCGAACACCCGGCCTTCTACCGGCTGATGTACGCCACCCCGAACGCCGAGGAACGACCAGCGGCCCGCGAAGGCCACCGCGTCCTCGTCGGCATCCTCGACCGGCTGGCCGAGGCAGGCCGCCTCCGGCTGCCCCCGGAGCAGGCGGCCGCGGTGATCCACACCGGTGCCGTCGGCACCACGATGAGCCTGCTGTCCACTCCGGACGGGCCCCGGACCGCGGGACTGGCCGACCGGATGCGCGACGCCGTGTTCGGCGCCGTGCTCCAGCCCGACGAGCCGACCGGCGACAAGCGTGCCGAGGCCGGACTGGCGGGCGCCCTGCTGGCGACCCTGTCCGTGCGCCACGCAGCCGAGCTGACACCGGGAGAACACGGCATCCTGCTCGAACTGCTGGCCAAACTCGCTTCCTGACGGAGTTCCCGGCGCTCTTCAGGCGCGGCGAGGAGGAAACGCACCGACATCGGTGATCCCGTGTTCCACGTCGGTCAAATCGGTGACGGCAGCTGGATGCGCCCCACCGGCTCGGCTCCGAGAACAGTGGGGAGCACGGTGAAGGTCTCCGCGGCCCGCTGCAGTGCGAGCACGTCGACGCGCTCGTCCGTCTGGTGCGCGAGGTTCGGGTCGCCAGGGCCGCACAGGAGGGTGGGAACGCCGGTGGCGGGCTGCAGGACGGATGCGTCGGAGAAGTAGCTGACGCCGCGGATTTCGGGGGCCCGCCCCAGCACGGCGCCGAGCACGTGGGTGGCGGCCTGCACGAGTGGCTGGTCGAGAGGTGTGCCGACGGCGGGGTAATCGCCGGTGACCGTCATGCTCGCCCGGAAACCGGCGTGCACCTCGCCGAGCTCGCCGAGCAGCCGCTCGATGCGGGCGAGCAGGGCAGGGTGGTCGATCCCCGGCACCGTGCGCACGTCCACGCGGGCGGTGCACCGGTCGGCCACGATGTTCACGACGGAGCCGCCTTCGATCGTGCCGACGTTGAGGGTGGCGCCCCCGAGCAGGGTGTGGGCCGGCAGTTCGGCGTCGAGGGTGCCCAGCCGTTCGAGCAGGCTCATCATGTGGGTGATGGCGTTGACGCCCTGATCGGGCATGGCGCCGTGGGCGGCCCGCCCGTGAGTGGTGAGCTCCAGGAACAACGCGCCTTTGTGGGCGACCACCAGGTCCAGGTCCGTCGGTTCGGCGATGACGAGGTTCGCCACGCCCTCCATCACACCGCTGCGCAAGGCGGCCCGTGCGCCGGCGCAGTCGACCTCTTCGCCCGCTGTGCCCAGGAAGTGCACGTCACCGGGCAGCTCCACCTCCGCACGGGCGAGGGTGGCCATGCCGACGAGCATGGCCGCGACACCACCCTTCATGTCGACGGCTCCTCGGCCCCACAGAACGCCGTCCTCGTCCACCTCCGCGGCATGGGGCGGACGGGTCCAGGCAGCGGTGCCCAGCGGCACGGTGTCGGAGTGCCCGCAGTACAGGAGAGGGGCTCGTGCACCGGTCCCCCGCAGAACCAGGTGCAGGTTGGCGCGACCGTCGTCCACGAGCGCCAGCCGGCCGTCCAGCCCGCAGCTCCTCGCGTAGGCGAGGGCCAGTTCCGCGGCCGCCAGTTCACCGCCCGGCGGGTTCACCGTGTCCACCCGGATGAGCTCACGAGCGAGTTCGAGGACTTCTCGTCGATCCGGGGACGGCAACCGACCCGCTGACATCGTCGACCTCGCCATGGCATACCTCCCGAAGTACAAGGTCCGAGCGCCGTGAACGACACTGTGACAAACTTGGCTGACTCATGACACAGCCAAGTTGGAGGTGTTGGCGGGATGGGCCCGGAGCGGCTGGCCGCCTTGCTGGAGCCGTGGCTGACCGACGATGTTCCGGTCTACGTCGCGGTCTCCGCGGGCATCCGCAGCCTGGCGCTCGACGGCAGGCTGCCGTCCGGTACGAGGCTGCCCTCCGAGCGCGCCCTGGGCGTGGTCCTGGGCGTGAACCGGACGACGGTGAGCGCCGCGTACGACGTTCTGCGGCAGCAGAACTACCTGCGCAGCGCACACGGGGCCGGAAGCCGGATCAGCCTGCCGGCGACGACCGCGCAACGACCGGACGCCCGGCCCGGAGAGCCGCTCGACGTCCTGGACCTCACGGTGGCCGCGCTACCCGCTCCCGGCCAGCTGCCCGACGCGGTGCGGGCAGCCGCGGCGGACCTCACCGCACAGCTCGCCGGGCACGGTCTGCACCCCTTCGGCCTGCCAGAACTCAGAACCGCGGTGGCCGGGCACCTCACCCGCCGCGGCCTGGCGACCCGTCCCGAGCAGGTCCTCGTGACCAGCGGCGTCCTCCAGGGCTGGAACCTGCTGCTGCGCGCACTGGGCCGCCCCGGTGACAGGGTCCTGGTCGAGCAACCCACCTATCCCGCCGTCCTCGACGCCGTTCGCGCCCACCACCTGCGTCCCGTTCCCCTGCCGGTCACCGCGGCGGGCTGGGACCACCCCGCCGCGGGCACGACGCTGGCCCACCTCACCCCGGACGGCCAGAACCCCACCGGACTCGTCGCCGGCGAAACGGCCCGCCGGCAGGTGCTCGACGACCTGCGTGGCACTGTCGTCGTGGTCGACGAGACGTTCGCCGACCTGGTGCTGGACGGCCCTGCTCCCCCGCCGGCCGCCGTCCTGCGCCGCGACGTCGTCACCCTCGGTTCGATGAACAAGGCGTTCTGGGCCGGTCTGCGCATCGGCTGGGTACGAGCCGATCCGGACCTCGTGGCCCGCTTGGCGCAGGAACGAGCCTCCGTCGACCTCGGCAGTCCCGTCCTGGACCAGCTGGTCGCCGTCCGGCTCCTCCAGGACGCCGACACCGTCCTCGCCGAGCGGCGAGAACACCTGCGCCGCTCGCGCGCCGCCCTCGAGCGGGCCCTGCGCGCACGGCTACCGCACTGGCGCTGGTCCTCCCCGCGAGCCGGCATGGCCCTGTGGGTCGAGCTCCCCCACCCCGGCGCGACCCGCACCGCCTCGGCGGCCCTCGAACTCGGCCTGCGGATCACCCCGGGACCCCGCTTCACCGTGGACGGCACCGCCGACCGATGGCTCCGGCTGCCCTTCACCGTGGACTCCCACCAGGCCGACACGGTCGCCCGCCTGCTCCACGAAGCCTCGCTCCGGTCCTCGACCCCACCCAACCAGGGCTCGCACGTCCCGCACTGGACGGCCTGAACTTCGAGCGGCAGGCACAGACCCTGGGGCGTGTCCCGTAAGTCTCGTCCGTAACTCTCATCGAACGGACCCACGGGACACGCCCTAGTCGCCTTCTTCGAGGAACGCCGGACCGCGTTCGAGGGCGAGCGTCTCGCGGCGCTCGTTCTCCCAGTCGTTCCAGCGGCGTTCGCGGCGTTCGCGCTCCTTGTCGATCCAGTCCTTGCCCTCCGCGGCGACCGACTCGAGGATCCGCAGCGCGCTGGTCACGCCCGAGTTCTCCAGCGCCAGCTCGGCCAGCTTCTTCTTGTCCTCCACCGCGGTGTCGACGAGTCCCTCGAAGTTCTCCATCACCACGGTGATCTCGTCGTCGTTGACCAGGCTGAGGCGGAACGCCTTGCTGCGCACGTAGTTGTCCGTCAGCTCGGACACCTCGACGCCGTCGCCGCCGAACACCAGCACATGGCGTTCCTCGCCCGCGAACTTGATCCCGACCTCGAGCACCTGCGCGGAGGCGAGCGAGGTGTAGCTGAAGGAGTTGCGGTACTCGTTGCGCAGCGCGCCGTTCTCGAAGTCGAGCTCGATCTCCACCTCGCGGACCCCGTTGTCGGTCAACAGGAACACCTTCACCACGTACGCCGAGTAGCGCGGGGCGCCGTGCAGCACCCTGGCGCGCTTGGCCCGCGACGCCCCCTCGGTGAGCAGGACCTGGGCGATGATGTCCCTGTTGCTCAGGCCGCAGTGCTCCAGCGCGACGCTCTTGATGTACGACTTGTCGAAGTCCAGCCACCGCGCGATCTCCGCGTCGGTCGGCCGGTCGGCCAGCGACGCCACGTGCTCGTCGTAGACCACGCGCTGTTCGGCGACCAGCCGCTCGTTGTCCGCGCGTTCCGCCTGCGCGGCCATCCGGTCGCCGGTGATCTTGATGGCGTTGCCGACGCCGAGGCAGCCGAGTGCCACCGTTCCCACGAGCAGGGCGATTCCGGAGAACGACAGCTCCGGTACCAGCGCCACGACGGTGGCCGCCGCGGCCAAGCCGCCGAGCACGCTGAGCGCGTTGTTCACCACCTCCACCGGGCGCACCTTCCTGAAGGCGTACAACGACTTCTCGCCCCACTGACGCGCGATCTGCTCGGCGTGCCAGCGGATCAGCCAGCTCAGGGCGGTCGGCTGGATCTCGCGCCGCTGCCTGCGGCCGATACCCTCCTTGGCCCGCGCTTCGTTGATCTTGTCCATGAGCGTCGACTCGCCGAGGTCGGCCACCCGCACCCCGTAGGTGCGGACCAGCCGGTGGAGCAGGCCCCGCTGGACCCTCTCCAGCTCGTCGTCGACGCGCTCGTGGCCCAGCGTCTTGAGCGGCACGTCCTTCCACACCTTCCAGTCCTGGAACGTGTCGTGGATCAGCCGCTCGACGGCGACGCGGAACGACCGCTTGCTGAACCGGTCGACGTCGACCAGGTGGTCCGGCCGGCTGGACTCCTGGCCGAGCTCGAACGACAGCCGGGCCCGCCGCCGCGACGCGGCGACCGACAGCGAGCCGCACCACCAGACGACCAGACCGCTCGCCACCAGGCCGCCGAGCCACCACAGCGCGGCCGGGGCGAGCCGGACGCCGAGCAGCCCCGCGCCACCCGCGAACCCCACCACGCCGGCCAGCGCCGCACCCCACACGCCCGGCGGCAGGTGACCGTTGAAGTACGGCTGGACCAGCTTGGGCTCGACCGGATCCGCCTGGAAGAACTTCTTCGCCCGTTGCCCGCGCTCGTCCGCGATCCTGCCCGCCGCCACCAGTTCGGCGTTGATCCGGTCCATCTGGTCCTGCACCGCGCCGTTGAGCAACGTGGCGAGGTGCCGGGTGATCTCGATGCGCCGGGGCAGCGGCAACGTCTGCAGCGAGGCGAACACCGCCTTCGACCCGTTCGACCCGTCCTCCTGCGCGAGGACGGACCTGACCAGCGCGACCACCACGGCCAGCGCGTCGTACCACTGGTCGCGCTCGTTGCGCCGCGAGATCTTCCACGCCAGGTCGAAGTGGTCGAACTCCTTGCCGCCCAGCTGGTTCACCGAACGTTCGCTCAACACGGAAAGCGCGTAGTAGTACGCGATCTCGGTGGATTCCAGCCCGCCACGCAGGACATCGCCGATCATGTCCTCCGCGATCCGCGGCGATCCGCCGTCGAGGTGGTTGAGCGCGACCTGGTAGCGGTTCTTCGGGGTGTCCTCGCCGATGACCTGGTACATCGTCTCGTGGCTGTGGAACACCGCGTCACCCTGGACGACTCCGCCCTGGATCACGTTCTGGGCGTTGCCGCTGAACTCGTTGCGATCCCCCTGCCGGGCCATCACGCCCGCTCCCTCCGGTGGGTCCGGTCAGGCGTCCCTGCCGAAGTGAACGTCGCCGTTCACCACGCCGCCCTGGATGACGTTGCGAGCTGTTCCGGTGAAGACGTTCTCGACCCGCATCCCGCGAGGCGGGGGGCCGCCGGTGTCCTCCAGCTCGGCGATGACGGCCGCGGCGAACGCGGCGGCGTTGCTGGCCGCGGTCCGCTGCGAGCCGGCGCGGTCGGCGATCTGCTTGCGGCCGTCGGAGTGGTCGCTGATGGCGCGGATGGTCATGGTGGGCGCCCTGTTCAGGTGCGCGGCGTGCGCGACGCCCGCGCTCTCCATCTCGATCGCGACCGCGTCGTTGTAGTGCGTGCGCAACAGGTCCGCGAGCTCCGACTTCTTGGCGTCCTTGACGATCTCGCCCGCCGCGATCGGGTAGAAGTGCACCGGCGGCCACTCCCCCGCCATCATCACGTGCCGCGCGATCTGCTCGACGTGGTGCGGTGCCTCGAAAGCACGCGGCCGAGCGTTGAAGCCGTCCGGACCGTCGTACCCGCCGTGGTAGGCGTAGACCTTGGTGGCCACCACGACGTCGCCGATCCCCAGCGTCGGCTTCAGGGCTCCCGCGACACCGACGAACAGCACGAGGTCCGGCTCGAACTCGGCGATCGCGCGTTCGGTGATGGTGGCGGCCATCGTGTTGCCCTTGCCGATCAGGGCGATCGCCACCCGCCTGCCTTTGATGGTCCCGACTTCGAACCACGTACCGGCCGGGTGCACGTGCCTGCGCACGTCCGTCAGGTGCTCCCGGACCGCGGTGTACTCCAGCTCGAGCGCGGTGAGTATCACGACCATGCCGAGAGACACTAACTTATTGTCGAAGTGACAACAACAGGCCGAACGGCCTACCGGGAGGCCCTACCGGTGACGTGACATGGGGGGAAGCAACAGCTCGGCCTCACCCGCGCGGTAGAGCGCGGCCGGTCGGCCGTTGCCCGTCGACCGCTTCTCCCCGGTCGCCTCGATGAACCCGTCCGCGTCGGTGACCTTGCGGTGGAAGTTCGGCTTGTCGAGCGCGAAGCCCCACACCGCCTCGTAGACGGCGCGCAGCTCGCCGATGGTGAACTCGGTGCCGCAGAACGCGGTCGCGATGGTGGTGTTCTGCAGCTTGTCCCGCGCCTGCTCCACCGCGTCGCGCAGGATCACGTCGTGGTCGAAGGCCAGCCCGGTGGCCTCGCCGACGGGCACCCAGCGAGCGGCCCGCGCGTCACCGCCGGCGACCGGCACCGGCAGGTCCGGCGCGATCGCCAGGTAGGCGCAGGTGATCACCCGCGGCGTCCGCGGGTCGCGGTCCGGCGCCGAGTAGACGCCGACCTGCTCCAGGTGCAGCGTCGCGGGGTCCACTCCGGTCTCTTCGGCCAGCTCGCGCGCCGCCGTTTCGTCCAGCGACTCACGTCCGCGCACGAACCCGCCGGGCAGGGCGAGCCTGCCGCGGAACGGCTCGTTGGCGCGCTCGACCAGCAGCACGTGCAGCACACCGTCCCTGATCGTGAGGATGACCAGGTCAGCGGTCATCGTGACGCGAAGACGACTCGTGGGCACCGGGACAGCCTACTTCATGTCAAGCTGACATCAAGGGCGATCCACAGTGGACCCGG
>JASLAV010000917.1 GCA_030146905.1 Lentzea sp.
CGGTGGACCGCGTGATCGGCGGTCCGGCCCGCAAGAGCCGGATCATCTCCGAGAAGGAGAAGAAGATCACCGCGTACCACGAGGCCGGGCACGCCCTGGCCGCGTGGGCCATGCCGGACATCGACCCGGTCTACAAGGTCACGATCCTCGCCCGCGGCCGCACGGGTGGTCACACCCTCTCGGTGCCGGAAGAGGACAAGGACCTGATGACCAGGTCCGAGATGATCGCGCGACTGGTGTTCGCACTGGGTGGCCGTTCCGCCGAGGAGCTCGTTTTCCACGAGCCCACGACGGGTGCGTCCAACGACATCGAGCAGGCGACCAAGATCGCCCGCGCGATGGTCACCGAGTACGGCATGAGCGCGAAGCTCGGTGCGGTCAAGTACGGGCAGGAGCAGGGCGAGCCGTTCCTCGGTCGCTCGGCCGGTCGCCAGGCGGACTACTCGCTGGAGGTCGCGCACGAGATCGACGAGGAGGTGCGCAAGCTCATCGAGGCCGCGCACACCGAGGCGTACGAGGTGCTCGTCACCTACCGCGACGTCCTCGACGACCTCACGCTCGAGCTCTTCGAGAAGGAGACCCTGCACCAGAAGGACCTGGAGCGGATCTTCGCCCGCGTCGAGAAGCGGCCGCGCATCACCCAGTTCAACGACTTCGGTGACCGCAAGCCGTCCGACATCCCGCCGGTCAAGACCCCCGGCGAGCTCGCCAAGGAACGCGGCGAGCCGTGGCCGCCCATCGTCGAGGACACCCTCGACGAGGAGCCGCGGGAGGCGGAGCCCGCCGCCGCGGAGCCGACGGAGCAGCTGCCGTCGACGAACGGGACGAACGGCGTGCACCAGCCAGGTCAGCCGAACAACCAGTCGGGCCCGCCGAACTACGGCGCCCCGCCCGGATGGACCCCGGCGACCGTTCCCGGCGGCAAGCCGCACAACGTCTGGGAGCCGAAGAAGCCGCAGCCCGACCAGGACGAGCGGCAGTGACCGAGCAACACCAGCTCGACGGAGACGCCGGCCTCACCCGCAACGGGGAGGCCGGCGTCTCCGCGCGGCGGGTCTTCGACCAGGCACGTGCAGAGGCAGCGGTGCGCGAGCTGCTGATCGCGTGCGGTGAGGATCCGGAGCGCGAGGGCCTGCGCGAGACACCCGCCCGGGTGGCGCGTGCGTACCGGGAGTTGTTCGCCGGCCTCTACACCGACGCGGACACCGTGCTCGCGAAGACGTTCGACGAGAGCCACGAGGAGCTCGTCCTCGTCACGGACATCCCGATGTTCAGCTTCTGCGAGCACCACCTGCTGCCGTTCCACGGCGTCGCGCACGTCGGGTACATCCCGAACGAGCGCGGCAGGGTGACGGGGCTGTCGAAGCTCGCCAGGCTGGTCGACCTCTACTCGAAGCGGCCGCAGGTGCAGGAACGGCTGACGTCGCAGGTCGCCGACGCGCTGGTGCGCAAGCTGGAGCCGCGCGGCGTGATCGTGGTGGTCGAGGCGGAACACCTGTGCATGGGCATGCGCGGTGTGCGCAAGCCCGGTTCGCGCACGACGACCTCCGCGGTGCGCGGGTTGCTGCGCACGTCGGCATCCTCGCGGGCGGAGGCCATCGAACTGATCAGGGGCCGGATGCGGTGAGCGGACTTCCCCGCCCCGGCCGCTGTGCCGTGATGGGCGTGCTCAACGTGACGCCGGACTCGTTCTCCGACGGCGGCCGCTACCTCGACCGGCGTGACGCGGTGGCGCACGGCGTCGAGATGTTCGAGCGCGGTGCCGACCTGGTCGACGTGGGCGGCGAGTCGACGAGGCCCGGCGCCGAGCGCGTCGACGCCGCCGAGGAGATCGCCCGCGTCGTGCCGGTGGTCCGCGCCCTCGTCTCCGAGGGTGTGCCGGTCAGCGTGGACACGATGCGCGCGGCCGTCGCGGCGGCGGCTCTGGACGCGGGCGCGTCCATCGTGAACGACGTGTCGGGTGGCCTCGCCGACCAGGAGATGGCGAAGGTCGTCGCCACCGCCGGTGTGCCGTACGTGCTGATGCACTGGCGTGGTCACAGCACGGAGATGGACTCCTTCGCGCGGTACGACGACGTCGTGGTGGACGTGCGCGCCGAGCTGCTGGAGCGCGTCGAGGCGGCGATGGCCGCGGGCGTCGCGGAGTCGTCGATCGTGCTCGACCCCGGCCTGGGCTTCGCGAAGCTCGGCGACCACAACTGGGAGCTGTTGCAGCGCTTGGACGAGCTGGTGGAGCTGGGTTTCCCGGTGCTGGTGGGTGCGTCGCGCAAGCGCTTCCTCGGCACGTTGCTCGGCAACCGTCCACCGGACGGCAGGGAGGACGCGACCGCGGCGGTGTCCGCTCTGGCCGCGTTCAACGGAGCGTGGGGTGTGCGGGTGCACGACGTCGACCGGTCGCTGGACGCGGTCGCCGTCGCCGGTGCGTGGAGGCGGGGACATGGCTGACCGGATCGCGTTGACGGGCCTGAGGGTCCGCGGCAACCACGGCGTTTTCGAGCACGAGAAGCGCGACGGCCAGGAGTTCGTCGTGGACATCACGCTCTGGCTGGACCTGAGCTCGGCGTCGAGGACCGACGACCTGAGCCAGACCTACCACTACGGCGAGCTCGCCGAGATGGCCGCGGCGATCGTCGGTGGCGAGCCGTGCGACCTCATCGAGACGGTGGCCGGTCGCATCGCCGACGCGGCCATGGCGGACACGCGGCTGCACGCGGCCGAGGTGACGGTGCACAAGCCGTCCGCGCCGATCCCGCTGACGTTCGACGACGTGTCGGTGACGATCCGCCGCTCCCGCAGGCTGGCCGCGCCGTTGCCCCCCAAGGAATCCCGGTGACCCGCGCGGTTCTCTCGATCGGCTCGAACCTCGGTGACCGCCTCGCGTTCCTGCAGTCCGTCGTGGACGGGCTCCGGCCGCACGTCGTCGCGGTGTCGCCCGTGTACGAGACGGCGGCGTGGGGTGTCGAGGACCAGCCGGACTTCCTCAACGCCGTGGTGGTCGTCTCGGCCGACGACGTCGACGAGTGGGGCTGGCTGCGCCGAGGTCAGGCGCTGGAGAACGCCGCCGGACGTGTGCGGGAGAAGCGCTGGGGACCGCGCACGTTGGACGTGGACGTGGTTTCGGTGGACGGGGTGACCTCGGACCACCCGGAGCTGCTCCTGCCGCATCCTGGGGCGTTTGAGCGCGCAACGGTTCTCGTCCCGTGGCTCGACGTCGAGCCGGACGCCGTCCTGCCGGGCCGCGGACCCGTTGCGGCGCTGGAGTTCTCGTCGGACGGGGTGCGGCGGCGCGACGATCTCGTGCTTTCGGGTTGGATGGACTCGTGAGGTTCACCCGCTCCCGCGACCTGGCAGCCGTCGCGATCATCGCCGGGATCCTGGCTCATCTGGTCCTGAGGCTCTCGTACGACTCGTTGCCGCCGCTGCCGGTGCTGGCCGGGTCGACGCTGTTCGTCATCGCGGTCGTGGAGGTCGTGCTCGCGTTCTCGTTGCGCGCCAAGATCCAGCGCAGGCCGGGAGCCCGTGCCGTGCAGCCGCTGACCGCGGCCAGGGCCGTCGCGCTGGCGAAGGCATCGTCCGTTCTGGGCGCTCTGATGTTCGGCGCGTGGGCAGGGGTGCTGATCTTCGTCGTCCCCGTGCGCGACTCGTTCGCCGCGGCGTCGAACGACCTGGTGGCCGCGGTCGTCGGAATCATCTCGGCGCTCGCGCTGACGGCGGCGGCGCTGTGGCTCGAGCACTGCTGCAAGACGCCCGGCGAGAGTTCCGGGAACGAATAGATACCCGGCCGTAGGTCTCAGTCGCATAACTACGCGGTACCGTAGTGCCCATGACCGGGCGAGGCGCGTCGAACGACGACGAGCAAGAAGATCACGGTCGTGGCTCAGGGCGATTGCTGTTGGTAGCAGCGTTGGCGCTCGCCCTGGTGGCCGCGGCGGTGCTCGTGCTGAGTGACAGCGCCCGAATGCTGCGTCTGGCCGTGGTGGCCGCGCTGTGGGCGGCTCTGGTGGGCGCTTTCCTGGCCGCCAAGTACCGCAAGCAGGTCACGGAGCGCGACGACGAGGTGGCCGACCTCCAGTCCGTCTACGAGCTCGAGCTCGAGCGCGAGGTCGCGGCCCGCCGCGAGTACGAGCTGGAGATCGAGGCCGAGACGCGCAAGCGCATCGAGGAGGAGTCCCGCGCGGACATCGAGGCGTTGCGAGCCGACCTGCACGCCCTGCGCGACAACCTGCAGGCGTTGCTGGGCGGCGACGTCCTGGTCGAACGCGTGGCGCTGCGCGCGGAGTCGACCCGCCTGCGCTCGCTCGCCTCCGACTCG
Source organism: Lentzea sp. (assembly GCA_030146905.1). Next base: position 4,313 of record JASLAV010000917.1, read on the forward strand.
GCCCGCCTGGGCTCCGGTGCGGAGAAGCGGATCATCAACGCCATCTCCACGTCCTCGGTGCCGGCGGAGAAGCCGTCCGAGCGCACCGAACTGATCGAACGCGTCGCGCACGACGCCAAGGTGCAGCCGCCGCGCAGGGAGCCCGTGCGCCCGGAGCCCACCCGCCCGGAGCCGACGAGGAACTCACCGCGCCCGCAACCCGCCGTGGTCCGCCGCGAGCCCGTGAAGGCCGCGAAGCAGGAACCGGCCCGCCCGCAGCCCCGCACCTCGGCGGCCGCGGCGGTCTCGGCCAGGCTCGGCGGCGCCAAGCCCCAGTCCGCCCCGGTCCCGCCGCCGCCCACCGTCAAGGCCCAGCCCGTGCAGGCCCAGGCGCAGCGCACGGAACGCGTGCAGCGTCCGCCGGCCCAGCAGCCGAACCGCACCGAGGCGCTGGCGAGGCCGGAGCAGCCCCCGAAGCCGCCCGCCGTGAAGCCGGTGGAGCCCCGCAAGCAGGAACCGCCCCGCAAGCAGGAGCCGCCGAGGTCCCGCGTGGCCGAGCGGACCGAGATGATCGACCCGAAGTCGTTGCAGCAGACCGGTGGCGGCCGCCGCCGCGCCGACGACCGCCCCGCCGCGTCGGCTCCTGCGCCGACCCCGGCTCCGGTGCAGGACAGCGGTTCGTGGGAGACGTTGAAGCCGGACAGCCCGTCGCCCTCCGGCGGTCGCAGGCGTTCCGAGGACACGCCGTCCCGCCGCACCAAGTCCGAGGACTCGCTGGTGTCGCTGCCGCCCGTGGGCAGGCGAGCGTCCGAGCAGTCGTCGACCCGCCTGCCGGTGGTCCCGTCGGGCCGCCGTTCCGCGGCGGACGACGCCCCGGTGTCGGGACGCCGGGTCGCCGAGGACTCGTCCACGCGCCTGCCGGCGGTGTCGACCGGCCGCCGCGCGGCGCCGGAGGACCCGTCCGGTGCACACGCGGACGGCAAGTCGGTGAGCGAGCTGCTGGCGTCGCTCGGCGGGGGCGACGCACCTCGTCGCCGTCGTAGGCGGGACGACTAGCCACCGGCTGGCGCCGCTTGTGAGGGGCGATGAGCCCTCGCCGCCGTCGCTGGGACGACTGGCTGGTGTGGTGGGCGCGACCGAGCTGTCGGTGGGGTGGCGGCTGACGTTTCCGGTGTGGCAGGACGAGTTTCGCCCGCCGCAATCGTCGCGCCGACGAGCTGATGCTGCCACCGTTGTTGCGCCGACGAGCTGATGCTGCCGCCACCGTCGCGCCGACGAGCTGATGCTGCCACCGTTGTCGCGCCGACGAGCTGATGCTGCCGCCACCGTCGCGCCGACGAGCTGACGACGCCGCCATTGTTGCGCCGATGGGCTCACGCTGCCGCCACCAAGGCAACGACGAGCCCACACCGCCGCCGACAAGCCCGCGGGCGAACCACCGGCTGCCCGGCACCAGGGCCGAGTGCGGCGGCTACTTGTCGATGTCCCCCACGATCACCGCGAACGAGCTCAGCACGCCCGGCAGGTCGTCCACCTTCGTGCCGGGCAGCAACGCCGACAGCGCCTGGACGTTGTTGAACGACGGCGTGCGGAGCTTCAGGCGCCACGGGGTTTTCTCGCCGCGCGACGACAGGTGCACCCCCGACGTGC
>JASLAV010000930.1 GCA_030146905.1 Lentzea sp.
GAAGAACTTCACGACCGACCCCGACAACACCGACACCGTCGGCCACGGCACGCACGTCGGCTCGACCGTGGCGAGCCACGACTCGAAGTACGGCGGCGTCGCGCCCGGCGCCCAGCTGCTCGACGCCAAGGTCTGCACCGAGTTCGGCTGCCAGGAGTCGTCGATCCTCGACGGCATGCGCTGGGCCGCCGAGCAGGGCGCCCAGGTCGTCAACATGAGCCTCGGCGGCACTGACAGCCCCGAGGTCGACCCGCTGGAGCAGGCGGTCGACGACCTCACGGCCCAGTACGGCACGTTGTTCGTCGTCGCGGCGGGCAACGCCGGTTCACCCGGCTCGGTCAGCTCGCCCAGCACGGCGGAGGCCGCGCTGTCGGTCGGCGCCGTCGAGCGCGACGACACGATGGCCCCGTTCTCCAGCAAGGGCCCGCGCGTGGGTGACAGCGGGCTCAAGCCCGAGGTGACCGCACCGGGCGTCGACATCGTCGCGGCGGCCGCCGGCACGAACGGCGAGCACGTCGCGGGCAGCGGCACGTCCATGGCGACGCCGCACGTGGCGGGCGCCGCGGCGCTCCTGCGCCAGCAGCACCCGGAGTGGACGCCGTCGCAGCTCAAGTCGGCGCTGGCGACCACGGCCAAGCCGACGGCGGGCGTGAGCGCGTTCGACCAGGGCGCAGGACGCATCGACGTGGCCAAGGCCATCACCCAGGTGCTGACCTCCGACGTCGTCGCGGTGAACCTCGGCCGCCACGAGTGGCCGCACGACGACGACAAGCCGGTGACCAAGCCGATCACCTACGCCAACCCGACCGACTCGGCGATCACGCTCGACGTGAAGATCACCACCGCCGCGCCGCAGGGCATGTTCTCGCTCAGCGCCTCGAAGGTCACGGTCCCCGCCAAGGGCACCGCGTCCGTCACCGTCACCGGCGACACGCGAGTCGGCACTCAGGACGGCGTCTACGCCGGTGAGGTCGTCGCGACGTCCGGCACGCACACCGTCCGCACGCTCGTCGGCATCGACCGCGAGGTGGAGACCTACACCCTCGGCATCGACCTGACCGGCCGCGACGGGCAGGACCCGCCGAGCTCGCTGACGTTCGTCGAAGGCCTCGACAACACCACGTTCCAGGTGGTCTTCGCCGAGGGCGACGCGAAGATCCGCCTGCCCAAGGGCACCTACGTGATCGACTCGTCGATCAGGGCGCCGGAGGGCATGGACATGGTGGTGCAGCCGACCGTCAAGCTCACCGGCCACCTGACCATCCAGCAGGACGCCCGCCTGGCACAACCGGTGTCGATCAAGGCACCGGACACCACCGGTGACTTCCTGGTCGGCGAGCTGTCGTGGCGCCGCACGTACGGCAGCCGGTCGGTGACCGCGGGGCTGCTCGCGATCGGCGGTTTCGACGGCATCGGCACGGCCCAGGTCGGCGGACCGCTGCCACCGGACGAGATGTCATCGCTCACGACCCTGAACGCCAGTTCCGCGACGGACGCGAGCACCTTCTACCGGCTTTCGTACCCGGTCGGCGGCAGCCTGCCGAACGGCCTGACGCGGGCACCCGAGAAGAAGGACCTGGCTCGCGTCGAGGCCACCATCAGCGGTCTCAAAGCGGACAGCACGGCGACGAAGGGTGAGTTCCCGAGCTCCGTGCACGGCCTGGACGGTGGAACGGCGCTCTACCCGGTGCCGGCGGGCGGCAAGGTGGTCGACTACGTGACGACGGAGGACCTGCGCTGGCAGTCGCTCGTCAGGGTCGTCCACGCCGGCGGGGCTCAGCAGCAGGTCATCTCCGGGTACCGCGCGTACGAGGCGGGGAGGACCTACCAGGAACAGGAGAACAGGCCGGTCTTCTCACCGGCGGTGCCGGAGGCGCCCTACCCGTACGGGCAGCGCTCCGGTTCGCAGCTCTCCCTGTTCGTCCCGCTGCTGAGCGACGCGAGCGGCGGCCAGGGTGACTCCACTCTGGACAGCGGTCGTGCCGCCCTGTACCGCAACGGGGTGCTGGTCGGCGAGACGACCAGGCCGGGCGGCACCTTCCAGAACGTGCCGCTGCCGGAGGGCGACTTCCGCGCGGAGGTGAGCCTCGACCGGAGCTCGCAGTTCGAGTTCAGCACTCAGGTGTCGGCGGCGTGGACGTTCAAGTCCAAGGGCACGCCCGGCCGGGCCGACACCCTGCCGTTGTCGGTCGTGCGGTTCGCGCCGAAGCTCGACGACAACGGCGCGGTGCCCGCGGGCACGTTGCAGCGCATCGGCCTGAGCACCCAGTCGCAGGGCGACACGGGCAAGGTGCGCATCACCGGAGTCGAGTACTCGCACGACGACGGCAAGTCGTGGCGCCGTGCGGGTGTGGCCGGCACCAGCGCGCTGATCCACACCCCGGCGAACGCGCAGTGGGCTTCGCTGAAGGCCACCGCGACGGACGCCAGGGGCAACACCGTTGAACTGACGGTGATCCGGGCCTACCGGGTCAGCGCCTGATCACTAGGGCAGGTTGAGGACCAGCTCGGCCGCCGGGACGCGGGTGCCCGTGTAGAAGGGGATTTCCTCTCGCACGTGCAGCCGCGCCTCGGTGCCGCGCAGGTGGCGCATGAGGTCGACGATGCGGTGCAGCTCGTCCGCC
>JASLAV010001006.1 GCA_030146905.1 Lentzea sp.
CGGCGATGAGGAACACTCGGGGAGACCGATGAGTTCCACCAGACCTGCCGGTCTCCACTGGTGTCACAACGACGTCGACGCCGGCGGCCTCAGCCGCGCCACGACTGTGCCAGCAACCTAGTGAGGGCCCCACATGCCTGCAGCGATCCAAGAACGACCGACCGCCGGAGCGGGCAGAACACCTCTCGTGGTGCGCCTGCTGGTGCTGGCGACGTTCGTCGTGATCCTGAACGAGACTCTCATGATCAACGCGATCCCGCGCCTGATGGAGTCGATGCACGTCACCGAGCAGGCGGCGCAGTGGGTGTCCACCGCCTTCATGCTCACCATGGCCGCGGTGATCCCGATCACCGGCTGGTTCCTGCAGCGGGTCACCACCCGCCAGGGCTACGCGCTGGCGATGGGCGTCTTCCTGGCGGGAACCGCGCTCTGCGCCGTGGCGCCGTCCTTCGCGGTGCTGCTGATCGGCCGGATCGTGCAGGCCACGGGTACGGCCGTGATGATGCCGCTGCTGATGACCACGTTGATGACCGTCGTGCCCGAGCAGGACCGGGGCCGCGTCATGGGCAACGTGACGCTGGCGATCTCGGTGGCGCCCGCACTCGGCCCGGCCGTGTCCGGCCTGATCCTGCAGCTCGGCTCGTGGCGCCTGCTGTTCGTGGCCGTCCTGCCGATCGCGGGAGCCGTGACCTACTTCGGCCTCCGCCAGCTGGCCGACATCGGCGAGCCGAAGGTGAGCTCCCTCGACTGGTTCAGCGCGACCATGGCCGCCCTCGGCTTCGGTGGCCTCGTCTACGGCCTGAGCCTGTTCGGCGAGGGCGACGCCCCACTCGGCGCGGGCATCGCAGGGGCGGGCGCCGTGACCATCGCGGTCTTCGTGCTCCGCCAGGTCAAGCTGCAGCGGACCGGCGCACCCCTGATGGACCTGCGGACCCTCAAGCACCGCACGTTCGCGCTGTCGCTGGCCGTCATGTGCATCGCGTTCCTGGCGATGATGGGGTCGATGATCCTGCTGCCGCTCTACCTGCAGAACCTGCGAGGCCTCACCCCGTTGGAGACCGGCCTGCTGCTCATGCCGGGCGGCCTGGCGATGGGCCTGCTCGGACCGTCCGTCGGCAGGCTCTACGACCGGTTCGGCAGCCGCCCGCTGGTGCTGCCGGGCTCGATCGGCATCGTGCTCTCCCTCGCCGGCTACACCCAGATCTCGATGACCATGCCGTACTGGCAGGTCCTGGCCCTGCACGCACTGCTGATGGTGAGCCTGGCCGCGACGTTCACGCCGATCTTCACCCTCGGCATGGGTGCCCTGCCGTCGGAGCTGTACCCGCACGGCAGCTCGATCCTCGGAACGTTGCAGCAGGTGGCGGCGGCACTGGGAACCGCACTCGTGGTGACGGTGATGTCCGCGCGCGCCGGACAGCTGGTCGCGGACGGTTCCGCCGCCGCGGCGGCACAGCTGAGCGGCATGAGGCTGGCCTTCGTGGTGGCGACCGTCATCGCCGCGGTGACGATCGCGGTCGCGGCCATGCTGCCGAACCGCACCACGTCGTCCGCCGGGGCCGTGCACGTCTGATCCGGTGGTAGTGCGAACCCCAGGTCGATGACCTGGGGTTTCGTGCTTTCCGAAGGTTATTCGGTGCCCGCCGCCCCGGTCCGCCAGCCGAGCAGAACCGCTCGCAGCGCCTGCTCGGCGAGCCGCCGCGCCCGCTCGTTGCCGACGGTGCCGAGGTAACCGAGCGAGGCGATCCCGTACAGCGTTCCCCAGATGATCTCGCAGGCCTCGTCGAGATCGGTCAGCACCACGTCGTGCTTGCGCGACCAGTCACCGAGCAGTTCCTTCATCACGTCGATGGCGGGTTCCGCCGCACGGCGGCGTTCCTCCGCGTCCACCGCCGGGCTGTTCATGACCTGGTAGAGGTGCGGGTGCTCGCCGGCGAACCGGACGTACTCCGAAGCCAGCCGCGTCATGCGCCGGTCGATGTCGGGTTCCTCGAGGGCCTGCCGGAACTCGCTCATCATGAGCCGGTGGCCGTGCGCGACGAGCTCCAGCACGAGCGCGTCCTTGTTGGCGAAGTGCTGGTAGACGATCGGCGCGGTGTACTCGACGTCGGTCGCGATGCGCCGCACTGTCAGCGCGGCCGCCCCCTCCGACTCGAGGACCCTCAGCGCGGCTTCGATGATCCGCTCACGGATGTTCGCTCGTTCGCGAGCTCGTCTGGTGCTCGTCGCCATGTCCGTCACTCGGTTCCGATGAAGTTCCTCCGACCCTAACCGCCCGTCCTTGACGGAATCGGCATGCACTCATACTCTAACGACGTTAGAAGTTCTAACGACGTTAGAAACGAGGCGGACATGATCTACCACATCAACCGGGCCACGGTGAAGGCCACGACGACGCCCGCGCAGATCGAGGAAGTGCTGGAGTCCTGGCGCAACCAGGGCCGGTCGAATCCCGCCGTCAAGTCGTTCGTGGTCGGTCGCGACCACGGCGGCGCCTTCCAGTACAGCGCGGTCTTCGTCCTCGATGACCTCGACGGACTCTTCGCGTACCTGACGCATCCGACCACCTACGAGACCGACCGCATCGGCCTCGGCCTGGCCGAGCGCCTCGACATCTTCGACGTCAGCGACGACGACGATCCCGAGCTCGGCGCGAAGATCCAGGAACTGCACCGGCGCCGCAACGAACACAACCCCGAGGTCGCAGCCCAGCTCGCCGCCGTGCCCACCTACACCGGCGCCGGCCTGGACGACTGAACCCGACTCGTCGAAAGGAATCCCGTCATGCCCGAACACGTCATCATCGGTGCAGGCTCCATCGGGTCGAACGTCGCGCGCCTGCTGGCCGAACGAGGCGAGGCCTCCCGCATCATCACGCGCAGCGGTTCCGGCCCAGAACACCAGCTGGTCGAAAGAGTCGCCGCGGACGCCTCTGACCCGATCCGCCTGACCGAACTGACCCGCGGCGCGAAGGCGATCTACCACTGCGCCAACCCGCCGTCGTACACGTCGTGGCAGCGCCTGCTGCCACCGTTGCAGACAGCGGTGATCACCGCCGCGAAGGCGAACGACGCCGTCCTGGCTCTCACCGGCAGCCTCTACGCCTACGGCCCGCAACCGGACGGCCGGATGAACGAACAGACCCCCATGTCCGCCACCACGCGCAAAGGCCGTCTGCGCAAGCAGTTGTGGGAACAGGCGCTGGCCGCGGGCATCCGC
>JASLAV010001063.1 GCA_030146905.1 Lentzea sp.
CGGGTGTCGCAGTGCAGCACGCACACCACCTCGGCCACGACCACGGGCGCCGGCGGGCTGCTCGGCGGCACCGGCGCCAACGCCACCAGGAAGGCCACGACAACGTTCAGCACGCCGACCACCCCCGCTTTCGTGGGATCGCTCTCATGGTCTTGAACCCGGTACGGCCCGGTCAACGGCACGACCGGTTCATGTCCGGACAGGATTCGCGGCATCCGTCCGGCGACGCCGGCGTCCGGTCTCGCCCCGGCCACGACGAGCGTGATCTACTCCTCGGCGACCGGTCAGGACCCGAACCCGGCAGGCCCGCGCGCCGCTCGTCAGGAGCTCGCAAAAATCCGGCGAAGTTTTTCTGTTATCGCCCGGTGCCGGGGACATCTCCTGGTCAGAAGACCCTGGACCGGCAAGTGAGGTGAGCATGGCGGCAGCCGAGGAACCCGGCGTCGCGACGGTGGTGGCCGCGCGCGACGGCGACCAGCGTGCACTGGACGACCTGGTGAGCGGGTACCTGCCCCTGGTCTACAACATCGTCGGCCACGCGCTCGGCGGCCACGCGGACACCGACGACGTGGTCCAGGAGACCATGCTGCGCGCGGTGCACGGGCTGTCCGGCCTGCGCGACCCCGCCGGCTTCCGCTCGTGGCTCGTGGTGATCGCCATGAACCAGATCCGGCTGCGGCACCGCGAGAACCAGCGCGTGCCGATCACCGGACCGGTGCTGGAGGACATCGCCGACCCCGGTGCGGACTTCGTCGACCTCACGATCATGCGGCTGCAGCTGTCGGGACAGCGCCGCGAGGTCGTCGCGGCCACCCGGTGGCTCAGCGCGGACGAGCGCGAGCTGCTGTCGCTGTGGTGGCTGGAGGCGGCCGGGCGGCTGACCCGCACGGAGGTCGCGAACGCGCTCGAACTGACGCCGCAGCACACGGCCGTGCGCGTGCAGCGGGTCAAGGCCCAACTCGACGCCGCGCGCATCGTCGTGCGGACGTTGGAGCGCACGCCGCGCTGCCCCGACCTGGCCGACGTGATCGCGGACTGGGACGGTGATCCCAGCCCGTTGTGGCGCAAGCGGATCGCCCGGCACAGCCGCGACTGCGTCCGGTGCGAACGGTGCGGGTCCGACCTCGCGGCCGTCGAGGGGCTGATCGCCCGGCTCCCGCTGGTGCCGCTGCCCGCCGCGTTCGGGTTCGAGCAGCCCCTGCTCGCCGGATCGCACGCGAGCATCACGCCCATCGCCCCCGACCCGGTCACCAGCGGCAAGTTCAGCCTGCTCCTGAAGGGCGCGCTGATGAAGCCCCTCGCGGCCGCGGCGGCCGCGGTGGTGGCCGCCGGCATCGTCGTCGCCGTGCTGCCCTCACGGGAGGAGCGGCCGGTCGCGAGCACGATCACGGCCACGACCGAGAGCACGCCCACGACCACGCCCGCCCCCACGACTCCCTCTTCCTCCGCACCTTCCTCGGCTCCGCCGCCGTCGTCGACGGCAGCCGTCACCGCGCCCGCGCCGCCCGCGCCCCCTGTCCGTGTGGCGGCCTCGGTGAAGAAGGGCGTCAGCACCTGGAACTTCGACGGTGCGGGCAAGGCGCTCACCGACGTCCGGGCTGGCTGGTACTACAACTGGGCCGTGCACCCCGACGGCGTTCCCACGCCGCCGAACGTCGAGTTCGTGCCGATGATCTGGGGTGCGAAGTTCACCGACGACGCCACGATCGCCCGCGCGAAGGCCAACGGCAAGGTGCTGCTCGGGTTCAACGAGCCCGACTTCCCCGACCAGGCGAACATGTCGCCGGAGCAGGCGCTCGACCTGTGGCCGAAGCTGGCCGCGACCGGGCTGCGGCTCGGCAGTCCCGCCGTCGCGCACAGCGGCGACAAGCCGGGCGGCTGGCTCGACCGGTTCATGACCGGTGCGGCGCAACGAGGTCTGCGCGTCGACTTCATCGCGGTGCACTGGTACGGCTCCGACTTCAGCGCCGCGGCCGTCGGGCACCTGAAGAACTACCTCGACGCGGTGCACAAGCGGTACGGCAAACCGGTGTGGCTCACCGAGTACGCGCTCATCGACTTCTCGAGCGGCTCACCCCGTTACCCGTCCCAGGCGGAGCTCGCGGCGTTCGCCCGCGGCTCCAGCGCGATGATGGAAAGCCTGCCGTACCTCGAGCGGTACGCGTGGTTCGCGCTGCCGGCCGACAAGCCCGGCACCGGTCTCTACGCCCCCGGCGGCACACCGAACCAGGCCGGTCAGGCCTACCGCGACGCGGGCTGAGCCCGCGCCGCTCCCGATCCGCACGACCCCCTGTGTCAGTTCACCCTGCTCGAAAGGATTTTCGATGACCCACGCCCCCACCACGTCACGGTTGCGGAGGCGCGTCCTGATCGCCGTCCTCGCCGTGGCCGGCGTCGCGGCGTCCGCGGTGACCGCGAACGCGATGTTCTTCTCCCCGCCCAAGCCCCCGAAGGTCGCGATCTCGGCGAGCCCGACCACGACCTCCACGACGACGACGCGGGCACAGGTGGCCGACCCCACGACGCCCGCGCCGGCGGCGACCAGCACTCCCGCGCCCGCCCCCGCACCGGCCACCACCAAGGCAGCCGTCGCCCTGCCCCCGCAGGAGCCGATCCCCGCGAACGCGGTGCGCGTCGCGGAGTTCGTCGCCGAGTGCCCGTTCACCCACCGGCTGCCGGACGACCCGATCGTCTTCCCGAAGCTCCCCGGCGTGTCGCACATGCACAGCTTCTTCGGCAACGTCTCGACCAACGCCCACTCGGACGTCCAGAGCCTCGAGAAGGCCACCAGCACGTGCAACCCCAAGATCGACCTCTCGTCGTACTGGGTGCCCACGCTGATGGTCGACGGCCAGCCCGTCGAGCCGACCGGCACGACGTTCTACTACCTCGGTGAAGGCGTGCGCGACGACGTCACCGCGCGCATCCAGCCCCTGCCGCACGGACTGCGGATCGTCGCGGGCAACGCCAAGGCCACCGGTCCGGACGACGGCACGCAGTCGCGCTGGTCGTGCCTGCACGCCGGTCACGTCGGTTCGTCCAAGGACTTCGTGAACTGCCCCGCCGGCACGATGATGGAGTCCTACCTGGACTTCCCGCAGTGCTGGAACGGCAAGGACCTCGACTCCGCCGACCACAAGAGCCACATGTCCTACCCGGTCGCGGGCGACTGCCCGTCGACCCACCCGGTGCCGGTGCCGAAGCTGCGCCAGGTGCTGCGCTACCCGGTCAGCGGTGACCCCGCCCGGTTCAAGCTGGCGTCCGGTGCCGGCTACACGATGCACGGCGACTTCTTCAACGCCTGGCCGGAGGCCGAGATGGCGCAGCGCGTCCGCGACTGCATCAACCGGATCGTCAAGTGCGGACCGAACGGCCGCCCGTAGTGCGAGCTCTCCTCCTCGCCGCACTGCTGGTGGTGACGGGCTGCGGCACGACGGTCCCCGAGACCGCCGCGCCGCCGCCCGCGTCCACCGCCACCGACCTGACGGCGACCGACCTGGCGTTCGTGGACCTGGTGATCCCCCAGAACGAGTCGGCACTCGCCGCGCTCGCGCTGACGACCACCCGGCCCGAGTCCGCGCTGCGCCCGGTGGCCGACCAGGTCGCCGCCACCTACCGGGCCGAGCTGGCCCAGGTCAGGGACGTGCTCGCCAGGACGGGCAGGCAGGAGACCGGCCAGCACGACGGTCACGACATGCCCGGCATGATCACGGCCGCCGAGCTGGCCGCGGTCGGGCGGGCCGAAGCGCCTGACTTCGACCAACAGCTCAGAACGTTGCTGCGCACCCAGTTCGAGGAGGCCCGCACCGTCGCCCGCGCCGAGCTCTCGTCCGGCACGAATCCTCCGGTGCTCGAACTGGGAGCCCGCATCGACCGCACGCGCGCGGAGTTCCTGGCGCTTCTGGCAGGTACGTGACACGCCTTGGCCGGGTGTGGCCGAGAATCGTGGTGTGTCCACCGCGAACAACCTCGACCGCACCCGGCTGCTCGTGTCCGGGAGCACCGGCGGCGCCGTCACCGAGCTGGTGGTCCCCGCGCTGCTGCTGCGCGCACCCGACGCCGCTTGGTCGCAGCTCGTCCACGTCTACGTGCCGCAGGGCCCCACGGTCGCCTTCAGCGGCAGGGACCTCCGCTCCCCCGGCATCACCGCCGCCACCGAGGTGGCCCGCGCGGCTGGGTTCGAGACGGTGGTCCGGTCACCCGGCGGGCGGATGGTCGCCTACGACAGCGGCGCCGTCGTGATCGACCACCTCGACCGCACCACCGGAATCCGCCACGCGGGCGGCGCCACCTTCGCCGCGAACGCCGAGAGCCACGTGCGGGTGCTGCGCGCGCTGGGTGACATCGACGCCCGCGTCGGCGAGGTGGACGGCGAGTACTGCCCCGGCGAGTACAGCATCAACGTCGGCGGCGTCGCGAAGGTCGTGGGCTCGGCGCAACGCGTCACCGCCACCGGTTCCCTCTTCAGCACGGTCGTGCAGGTCGTCGTCTCGGACCGGGTGCGCGCAGTGATCGCGGACGTGTCGGACGCACTCGGCTACGACCTGCGGCGCAGCTCCGTCGCGGGCCTGGCCGACTACGCGCCCGCACTCACAGCCGCTGAGGCCGCCGCGGCGTTCCTGTCGGACTACCGCGACCGGCTCGCCATGACGGACGGGACGTTGCCGGCAGAGGTGCTCGCACACACCTCCGCCATCAACGGCGCGTCGCCATTCCACGTCGACGACTGGACGCGGGCGAACCCGTTGCCGAAGGCGTGATCACGCTCCCACGAGGACTGCCTCTACGATCTCCCGATGAGCTCGGTCTTACGAGAGCGGTTGGCTTCCTTCCGCGAAAAAGCCGCCGCACAGGGGTTTTCCGCCGATGACGTGGAGCGGTGGGCTGCCGTCGTCCGTCCCTGCGTCACGCTGAGGACGAACGGGGACGGACCGGTGGTGGGCCGGTTCGGCGGCCCGCTCCTGCTCCCCGCCGACGCCCCGAACCCCGAACAGCCGTTCGTCGCCTCCCTCGACCTCGCGGCGTTCCCCTCCGAGGCCTCCGGCCTGCCCCTGCCCGCCGACGGTCACCTGCTGCTGTTCGCCTTCCCCGAGGAGGACGACTGGTACGGCCGCGCCGGCAGCGCCCTGCACGTCCCGGCGGGAACGGCTGTCGTGGAACGGGACAAGCACTGCACCTCGTGGTCCACGGTGGACGAGTACCGGGAGAAGATCGAGGCCTACCCGCAGGGACAGCTGCGGGCGACGGCGGGCGTGACTCTGCCCGGCTACTGCGACGACGAGTACCCGGAGGAAGCGTGGGAACCGGAGTGGCCCCCGTACTCCGCCGGACTGCTCGAGCTCGTGCGGGACCTGGTCGAGGACGGACCGGGCTGGGGGATCCTCCAGATCGGCGGGCACGCCGACGAGGAAGGGATCAGCGGCGACGACCCGCTCGAGTCCGTGGTGCACGCCGCCCGCGAGGCCCTGGAGAAGGGCGAGGCCGACGGACCTGTGTCCGGCGACCTCGCGGACTGGGTGCTCCTGGCCGACTGGCACACCGACATCGACGGCTGGGAGGGCGCCACCGTCCACTGGGGAGTCCAGCGCGAGGACCTCGCCGCCCACCGCTTCGACCGCGTGTTCGTCACGAAGTACTGGAACCCGTAGGAAACCTCAGGGCCGGCGGCCGCGGAACGTGCGGCGCAGGTCGCTCACCCACGCCTCGGGGTTCTCCCAGGGGATGAAGTGGCCGCCGTGCTCGTGGGCGTTGACGTTCACGTGGTTGAACCAGGCTGCCTGCGGGCCTGCCTTGAACGCCTGGACGCGCTCGTCGGCGGTGTGGATGCCGGGCGGGTTCTCGTAGGTGACGAAGGTGAGTCCCACCGGGGCCTCCACGACCGGAGTGCGGTCGTGCGACGGCGTCCAGGGGTAGCGGTTGGCGTTGGCGTAGTAGCGCATCGACGTGGCGATGGAGTTCGTGACCCAGTAGATCGTGGCGTGCGTCAGCAGGTCGTCCCTGGTGAAGACGGACTCCACGTCGCCGCCGTTGTCGCTCCAGGCGTTCCAGCGCTCGAGCAGCCAGGCCAGCAGCCCGGCCGGCGAGTCGCTCAGGCCGTGGGCGAGGGTGGCGCCGTCGATCATGTGCACGGCGAGGTGGGTCGACCAGCGGCGGTCCATCTCGATGATGCGGGCGCGGACCTCGGCCGGCTGGTCGTCGGTGAGGGGGCGGTTGCGGGCGAAGTCCCACGCGCGGGGGCCGGTGAAGAAGTCGAGCGGCAGCCCCGAGCCGATGTGGACGCCGTACAACGAGTCGGCGTACTTGTGGCCGAGCTGGCTGGTGACGACACCGCCGACGTCGCACCCTCCCGCGGCGTAGCGCTCGTAGCCGAGCGTCTCGGTCATCAGGGTGTGCCAGAGGTCGGCGACCTTCCAGAAGTTGACGTCCGGGAAGCCGCTGAGCGGGCCGGGGAAGCCGAAACCGGGCAGCGACGGCACGATGACGTCGAACGCGTCGGCGGGGTCGCCGCCGTGCGCGGCCGGGTCCGCCAGCGGGTCGACCACCTTCGACCAGTGCCAGAACGTCCACGGCCAGCCGTGGGTCAGGATGAGCGGGATCGGGCTGGGGCCGCGGCCGGGTTTGCGCATGAAGTGCACGGGGACGCCGGCGACGCTCACCTCGTAGTGCTCGTACGCGTTGA